>JBHELW010000184.1:0-2433 GCA_046262915.1 Mycobacteriales bacterium
GCGTCCGGGCTTCTTCCCCGCGCGCCGACCGCCACCGGCTCGGCGCAGGTCCGCGCTGCGGTGGTTGCCGGCGGATGACAGCGCGGGAGAGCAGCGACACAGTGGCTTACGACGCCAGGTCGATCACCGTCCTCGAGGGGCTCGAGGCGGTGCGCAAGAGGCCCAGCATGTACATCGGCTCGACCGGCGAGCGGGGGCTGCACCACCTCGTCTACGAGGTCGTGGACAACGCGGTCGACGAGGCGCTCGCCGGCTACTGCACGGACATCCATGTGACGCTGCTGCGCGACGGCGGTGTGCGCGTGCGCGACAACGGCCGCGGCATCCCCGTCGACCGCCACCCAGTCGAGAAGCGGCCTGCCGTCGAGGTCGTGCTGACCACCCTGCACGCCGGTGGGAAGTTCGACGGCAAGTCCTACGCCGTGTCGGGCGGGCTGCACGGGGTCGGCGTTTCCGTCGTCAACGCGCTGTCGAGTCGGCTCGACGTCGAGGTGCGGCGCGATGGGTTCGTGTGGAGCCAGCCCTACGTCGGCAGCCGCCCCGCGGCGAAGCTGCAGCAAGGCAAAGCGACCCGGCGCACCGGCACGACAATCACGTTCTGGGCCGACGGCAAGATCTTCGAGACGACGACCTACTCGTTCGAGACGCTGTCGCGGCGGCTGCAGGAGATGGCCTTCCTCAACAAGGGCCTGCAGATCACGCTGCGCGACGAGCGCGAGGACGTGCCGAACGAGGTCCAGTGGCGCTACGCCGGCGGCATCGTCGACTTCGTCAAGCACCTCAACCACGCGAAGGACGCGATCCACAAGTCCGTCATCTCGTTCGAGACGAAGGGCGACGGGCTCGAGGCCGAGGTCGCCATGCAGTGGAACGCGAGCTACGCCGAGTCGGTGTTCACGTTCGCCAACACGATCAACACGCACGAAGGCGGCACGCATGAGGAAGGCTTCCGCGCGGCGCTGACGACGGTCGTCAACAAGCACGCGCGCGACAAGGGCCTGCTCAAGGAGAAGGACGCCGCACTCACCGGTGACGACGTGCGCGAGGGCCTGACCGCGATCGTGTCCGTGAAGCTCGCGCATCCGCAGTTCGAGGGCCAGACCAAGACCAAGCTCGGCAACACCGAGGCGAAGTCGTTCGTGCAGAAGGCGTGCAACGACAAGATCGGCGACTGGTTCGAAAGCCACCCCGGCGAGGCCAAGGAGATCATCAGCAAGGCCACCCAAGCCGCGCGCGCGCGTATCGCGGCGCGACAAGCACGCGACCTCACCCGACGCAAGAGCCTGCTCGAGTCCTCGTCGCTGCCCGGCAAGCTGTCCGACTGCTCGCTGTCCGACCCCGCGGTCTGTGAGATCTTCGTCGTCGAAGGCGACAGCGCGGGCGGTTCTGCGCGGCAAGGCCGCGACCCGAAATTCCAGGCGATCCTGCCGATTCGCGGGAAGATCCTTAACGTCGAGAAGGCGCGGATCGACAAGGTCCTGCAGAACAACGAGGTGCAAGCCCTCATCACCGCGCTCGGCACCGGCGTACACGAAGACTTCGACATCGCGAAGCTGCGCTACCACAAGATCGTGCTGATGGCCGACGCTGACGTCGACGGCCAGCACATCCGCACGCTGCTGCTGACGCTGCTGTTCCGCTACATGCGCCCCCTGGTCGAGGCGGGCTACATCTACCTCGCGCAGCCGCCGCTCTACAAGATCGAGTGGGGCAAGGACGACGTTGACTACGCCTACTCCGACCGCGAGCGCGACGGGCTTATCGAGTCGCGGCAGGAGGCGAGTGCGCGCAAGCAGCCGCGCATTCAGCGATTCAAGGGCCTCGCCGAGATGCCGGCGAAGGAGCTGTGGGACACGGCGATGGATCCGGTGAAGCGCCTCCTCCTGCGGGTCACGCTCGACGACGCCGCGACCGCGGACGAGCTGTTCAGCGTGCTGATGGGCGAGGACGTCGAGTCGCGCCGCAACTTCATCCAGCGCAACGCCAAAGACGTGCGGTTCCTCGACATCTAGGCACCTGCGCCCGCGCACCCGACGTACCTAGCACCTGAAAGGACGCCCGTTGACCATCGAGACGCCCGAGCCGCGCATCGAGCCGATCGGCATCGAAGTCGAGATGCAGCGCTCGTACCTCGACTACGCGATGAGCGTCATCGTCGGCCGCGCGCTGCCGGACGTTCGCGACGGCCTCAAGCCAGTGCACCGCCGGGTGCTCTACGCGATGTACGACGGGGGCTACCGACCCGACCGGCAGTACGTGAAGTGCGCGCGTGTCGTCGGCGACGTCATGGGCAACTACCACCCGCACGGCGACTCCGCGATCTACGACACGTTGGTGCGACTCGCGCAGCCATGGTCGATGAGCGCGCCGCTCGTCGACGGCAACGGCAACTTCGGCTCACCGGGCAACGACGCCGCAGGCGCGATGCGTTAC
>JBHELW010000185.1:0-1921 GCA_046262915.1 Mycobacteriales bacterium
GCGGCGCTCAAGGGCGTGTTCAGCGACGTCGTCGAGGAGTCCGTGAGCTACGTCAACGCGCCGCTGCTGGCGCAGGAGCGCGGCGTCGACGTCAACGAGGTGCGTTCGACGGACAGTCCCGACTACCGCAACGTGCTGACCGTGCGCGGCACGCTCGCCAACGGCGAGGAGGTGCGGGTCTCGGGCACGCTGACCGGCCCGCGCCAGGTCGAGAAGCTGACCGAAGTGGACGGGTTCGACCTCGAGCTCGCGCCGGCACCGCACCTCGCGTTCTTCCGCTACCACGACCGACCGGGCATCGTCGGTGCGGTCGGCAAGATCCTCGGCGACGCCGACGTCAACATCGCGAACATGCAGGTCGCGCGGCGCGAGGCCGGCGGCGAGGCGCTGATGGCGATCACCGTCGACTCGGAGATCCCGCCGGGCGTGCTCGCCGAGATCATTGAGGCGGTCGGCGCGCTGCGCGGTCGCGCGGTGCATCTCGGCGACTAGCGGTCCGGCCAAGTATCCTCGGCGCACCGCCGCAGCGAGGAGTCGAGATGCCGATCACGCCGACCCAGCAGGTCTGGATGGACGGTGAGGTCGTCCCCTGGGACGACGCGCGCGTACACATCCTGACGCCGACATTGCATTACGGGTGGGGCGTGTTCGAGGGTATTCGCGCTTACTCCACCTCGCGCGGTCCGGCTGTCTTCCGGCTGACCGATCACATCGAGCGGCTCTTCCGGTCGGCGAAGATCTACCTGATGGAGCCGCGGTTCTCCGTCGACGAGATCATCCAGGCGACGAAGGACACGGTCGCCGTCAACGATGTCGAGTCCTGCTATATCCGGCCGCTGATCTATCTCGGCTACGGCGAAATGGGGCTCAACCCGGCGCTGTCCGAGACGCGCGTCTCGATCGCCGTCTGGCCATGGGGTGCCTACCTCGGCGACGAGGGCTTCGAGCGCGGCGTCCGCGCGATCGTCTCGTCGTGGAAGCGCAACGACGCCAACACGATCCCGCCGGCCGCGAAGGCAACGGGCCAGTACCTCAACTCGTCGCTCGCCAAGGTCGCCGCCGTCAAAGCGGGTTACGACGAGGCGATCCTGACGTCACCCAACGGGCACATCGCCGATGGGTCCGGCGAGAACGTCTTCATCATCAAGAACGGCGAGCTCATCACGCCACCGCTCACCGACGGACCGCTCGGTGGCATCACCCGGGCGTCAGTTATGCAGATCGCAAGCGACGAGGGCGTGCCTGTGCGCGAGGACCACATCGTGCGCACTGACCTCTACCTCGCCGACGAGGCGTTCTTCACCGGCACCGCCGCGGAGATCGTGCCGATCCGCGAGATCGACGACCGCGTCATCGCCGACGGCAAGCCCGGCGTCGTCACGAAGATGGTGCAGGAGACTTTCATGGCGGCGGCGCACGGCGAGCTCGACCGCTACAAGAACTGGGTCGAGCACGTCCGCGACTAGCACCCCCCGATAATCGCGCGGTGCGCATCGCCCGGTTCGCTGTCGGTACCGACGTCGCCTTCGGCGTCGTCGACGGCGCCGACGTTGCGGCGCTCGTCGCGCACCCGTTCGGAGACCTCGTCTTCACCGACGCGCGATGGCCGCTTGCCGACGTACGCCTGCTCGCGCCGATTCTGCCCAGCAAGATCGTCGCCGTCGGGCGCAACTACGCCGAGCATGCCCGCGAGATGGGCGCGGAGCCGCGCGACCCGGTGCTCTTCCTCAAGCCCTCGACCGCGGTCATCGGGCCGGGCGAGCCGATACGGCGTCCCGCGGGGATCGGCCGGGTCGACTTCGAGGGCGAGCTAGCGGTCGTCATCGGGCGGCTCGCGCGCGACGTGCCGCCGTCGCGAGCGGCTGAGGTCGTCCTTGGCTACACGTGCGCCAACGACGTCACTGCGCGCGACCAGCAACAG
>JBHELW010000186.1:0-2667 GCA_046262915.1 Mycobacteriales bacterium
CAGGTCGGCGTCGCCGATGACCGACTCGAAGCGCAGTGGCCCGATCTGCTCCCCACGGGCGAGCAGGTGCAGCCAGAGCGTCGTCAGCTCCGGGTCGTGCAGCGCGTCGTAGACGATCGCTTGACCACTGTCGACCTCGACGTCGCCGAGGCGTACCGGGTCGAGACCCGGCGCCAGGTGCTCGGGGAACCCGTTACGGCGGAGGCCGATCGGCAGCTGGTAGCGATCGCTCGTCTCGCCGTAATGCACGCGCACGATGACGTCGTAGAGCGCGGGCTCGCCGTCATGCAGCAGCACGACGTCCTCGACGCCGTAGCCGTGGACCTCGCGGCCCTTCCCGGCGTACCAGCGCTGGCGCGGCATGAAGTCCCAGAGCAGCGGCTCGAGGTTCACGCGGCGTCCTCGGGCTTGGTCAGCTGGAACCAGTACGAGCCGTGGCCGCCAACCGTCAGCAGGTAGGGCAGGTCGCCGATGGGCGGGAAGGGGACGCCGCCGAGCACCTCGACCGGCCGCCAGCCCGCGAAGCGCTGCAGGTCGAGCTCGGTGAACTGCGCGAAGCGCGAGAGGTTGTTGACGCAGAGCACGATGTCGTCGCCGAACGACCGCATGAACGCGAGCACGCTGGGGTTGGAGCCGCCGAGCTCCTCGAAGTTGCCGAGCCCGAAGACCGGGTGACGCTTGCGCACGTCGATCATCCGGCGCGTCCACCACAGCATCGACGTCGAGTTGCGCATCTCCGCCTCGACGTTGAGCGCCTGGTAGCCGTAGACCGGGTCCAGCAGCAGCGGCAGGTAGAGGCGCGCGGGGTCGGCCGTCGAGAACCCGGCATTGCGGTCGCCCGTCCACTGCATCGGCGTGCGCACACCGTCGCGGTCGCCGAGGTAGATGTTGTCGCCCATGCCGATCTCGTCGCCGTAGTAGAGGACCGGCGAGCCCGGCAACGAGAGCAGCAGCGTCGTGAAGAGCTCGAGCAGGTCGCGGCTGTTGTCGAGCAACGGCGCGAGCCGGCGGCGGATGCCGATGTTGGCCTTCATCCGCGGGTCGCGGGCGTACTCCGCCCACATGTAGTCGCGCTCTTCGTCCGTGACCATCTCGAGGGTCAGCTCGTCGTGGTTGCGCAGGAAGATCCCCCACTGCGCGGTGGGTGGGATCTCGGGGGTCTGCGCGAGGATCTCGGTGATCGGGTAGCGCTGCTCGCGGCGCGCGGCCATGAAGATGCGCGGCATCAGCGGGAAGTGGAACGCCATGTGGGCCTCGTCGCCGTCGCCGAAGTACTCCACGACGTCGGCGGGCCACTGGTTGGCCTCCGCGAGCAGCACGCGGTCGGCGTAGTTCTCGTCGACTTCCTTGCGCAGCCGCTTCAGGTAGTCGTGCGTCGCCGGGAGGTTCTCGCAGTTCGTCGCGTCGGCCTCGAACAGGTACGGGACGGCGTCGAGCCGGAAACCGTCGATACCGAGGTCGAGCCAGAAGCGCAGCACCTCGAGCATCGCGTCCTGGACCTTGGGGTTCTCGTAGTTGAGGTCCGGCTGGTGGGAGAAGAAGCGGTGCCAGAAGTACTGTCCGCGGACGGGGTCCCAGGTCCAGTTCGACTTCTCGGTGTCGACGAAGATGATGCGCGCGTCCGGGTAGCGGTCGTCGGTGTCGCTCCATACGTAGAAGTCGCCGTAGGGGCCGTCCCGGTCGGCGCGTGACTCCTGGAACCAGGGGTGCGCGTCCGACGTGTGGTTGACGACGAGGTCCGCGACGATCCGGATGCCGCGCTCGTGCGCGGCGTCGACCAGGTTGACGAAGTCGCCGAGGTCGCCGAACTCCGGCAGCACGGTCAGGAAGTCGGCGATGTCGTATCCGCCGTCGCGCAGCGGCGAGGCGTAGATGGGCAGCAGCCAGATGCAGTCGACGCCGAGCCACTCGATGTAGTCGAGCTTCTGGGTCAGGCCGCTGATGTCGCCCGTGCCGTCGCCGTTGGAGTCGTAGAAGCCGCGGACGAGGACCTCGTAGAAGACCGCGCGCTTGTACCACTGCGGGTCGTTCTCTGGCAGCGGCATCTGGCGCTTACGCCCGGCGCACAGAGAACACGTGCGCTGGGTGCTGGAAGGGGTCGAGCCGAACGTAGTTGTGCGGCCCGTGCCAGTAGTACGTCGAGTCGTCGACCTCGTCGTGCAGCTCGAGCGTCTCATGCCAGTCCGCCCCGACTGCTGGCATGTTCAGGTGCACGGTCGTCTCGCGCACGTTGTGCGGGTCCATGTTGACGACGACGAGGACGGTGTCGCCTGACGTGTCACGCTTGGAGAACGCGATGACGGCGTCGTCCTCGGTGCCGTGAAAGCGCAGGTTGCGCAGCCAGTGCAAGGCCGGGTGCGCACGGCGGATCTCGTTGAGCCGGCGCAGGTACGGCGCGAGCGACGGCTGGTTCCAGTCGCGCGGCTTGTACTGGAACTTCTCCGTGTCGAGGTACTCCTCGCTGCCCTCGCGCAGTGGTGTGCGTTCGGCCAGCTCGTAGCCCGAGTAGACGCCCCACGTGGGCGAGAGCATCGCGGCGAGTACCGCGCGGATCGCGAACGCCGGCGGGCCGCCGTCTTGCAGGTACGCGTGCAGGATGTCGGGGGTGTTCACGAAGAAGTTGGGCCGCATGTACTCCGCGACGTCGCTGTGCGCGAGCTCGCGGAG
>JBHELW010000187.1:0-2370 GCA_046262915.1 Mycobacteriales bacterium
ACGCCCGACGCCACCTGCACCGGGCTCGCCACGCTCGGGGAGACCGCCGTCCAGCCGAGGTGCCGGCCGGCGCCCTGGTAGGCCTTCCGTGGCATCGCGGCCGCCGGACTCGCTGTCGCCAGCGCACCCGCCGTACCGAACGCCATGGTCAGCGCTACCCCGAGTGCGGTCCGCCGGACCACACCGAAGGTGCTGCGCATGGTGCACTCCCGTCCGTGTAGGGCGGGACGTCCGGGGGGTGGACGCCCGTCTTACCCAGACGGTCGGTCTCGCCATTCACTCCCCGAGCGGTCTAGGCGACCGGTTTGTCTCCGTGCGCCGCCGAGGCGACGTCGGTGAGGACCACTCGGATCAACGTGTCCGTCCACCGGCCGCACCGTGTCCCGATGCGTCCGGCATCACCAGCATCGACGATCGCCGGGCGGCGCTTGAGGCGGCGCGCCGGGTGAATCCGTCAGACGCCGTCCTTGGCCAGCGACCGGCCGATCACCAGGCGCTGGATCTGGTTGGTGCCCTCGACGATCTGCAGCACCTTGGCCTCGCGCATGAAGCGCTCGACGGGGTATTCGGTGACGTATCCGTAGCCGCCGTGCACCTGGACGGCGTCCGTCGTCACCCGCATAGCCGTGTCGCTCGCGAAGAGCTTGGCCATGGCCGCCTGCCGGGCAAACGGCTTGCCCGCATCTCTACGCCGGGCAGCCGCGAGATAGAGCGCCCGCGCCGCCTCGACGGACGTCGCCATGTCCGCGAGCAGGAACGACACACCCTGGAAGTCGACGATCCGGGTCTTGAACTGCTCTCGCACGCGCGCATAGTCGACCGCTGCGGTGAGCGCGGCCTGGGCAAGACCCACGGCGCAGGCCGCGATGCCCAGCCGACCGCTGTCGAGTGCGGCGAGGGCAATCCGGAAGCCCTCACCTTCGGCGCCGAGGCGGCGCTCGACCGCGACCCGCGCGTCGTGCAGCACCACCTGCGCGGTCGGAGAGGAGCGCATGCCCATCTTGTTCTCGGGCGCAGCCGCCGCCAGGCCAGCGGTGTCGGCCGGGGCGAGCAGGCACGAGACACCGCGCGCGCCGTCATCGGACGTGCGCACCATCAGGTTGTAGAAGTCCGACTGGCCCGCGTGCGTCACCCACGCCTTGACGCCGTTGACGACGTAGTCACTGCCGTCGCGCACGGCGCGCGTGGACAGCGCGGCCGCGTCGCTCCCGGAGCCCGGCTCGGACAGGCAGTAGGAGCCCAGCAGCTCGCCGCCGAGCATGTCCGGGAGCCAGCGCTCGCGCTGCTCGTCGCTGCCGTACGTCGCGAGCGGGAAGCACGACAGCGTGTGCACGCTGACGCCGAGCCCGACCGCCAGCCACGCGCTCGCCAGCTCCTCGACGACCTGCAGGTAGACCTCGTAGGGCTGCTCCGCTCCGCCGTAGCGGTCGGGGTAGGCAAGCCCGAGCAGCCCGGACTTGCCCAGCGTCCGGAACAGCTCGCGGGGGAACTCGCCGCGCTCCTCTGCATCTGCCGCGCGCGGGGCGACCTCGTTGGTTGCGAGGTCGCGGACCAAATCGAAAAGCGCCGCCGCCTCCGGCGTCGGTGCCTCGCGCTCGACCGCCATCAGCCGGGCAGCGCGATCAGCGACCGGTCCACACGGTCCAGCACGTCTACGCCGGACTCCGTGCAGACGACGATGTCCTCGATGCGCGCGCCGTGCCGACCGGGCAGGTAGATGCCGGGCTCGATCGAGAACGCCATGCCGGGCTCGAGGGGCTCGGTGTTGCCCGCCACGATGTAGGGGTCCTCGTGCTCCTCGAGCCCGATCCCATGCCCGGTGCGGTGGATGAAGTTCTCGCCGTGGCCCGCCTCGGAGATCACGTCGCGCGCCACCTTGTCGATCGCCTCGCAGGGCACGCCGGGGCGCACCGCGTTGCACGCGGCCTCCTGCGCCTGCCGCAGCACCTCGTAGTAGTCGGCGAACCCCACCGGCGGTTCGCCGACCACGTAGGTGCGCGTGATGTCCGAGCAGTACCCGTCCGGCGTCGTCCCGCCGATGTCGAACACCACGGCCTCGCCGGCGTTGATCACTCGGTCGCCCGTGTCGTGGTGCGGGCTGGCGCCATTCGGGCCGGAGCCGACGATCACGAAGTTCACCCGGACATTGCCCGCGGCGATGATCGCGTCGGCGATGTCTCGGCCGACCTCGCGCTCGGTGCGCCCGACCACGCGCCACGACTGGATCTCCTCGTGCACGCCGTCGATCAGGCGCGCGGACTCGCGCAACGCCTCGACCTCGGCCGGCGTCTTGCGGACGCGCAGCTCACGGAGCACCGGGCCGGCGAGCTGCTGACGCGTGCCGGGCAACGCGTCGCGCAGCCGGAACGT
>JBHELW010000188.1:0-4633 GCA_046262915.1 Mycobacteriales bacterium
TACGTCAGCCGGGGAGCCGACTGCTGCACCTGTTCATCCCGGGCGGGATCGACGACTACTTCCGGCGGTCACACGAGGCGATCGAGGCCGGTCACTTGACGGAGCTGGGTGCCGAATTCGGCATCGAGTTCTTCGACTGACGGCTGCCCGGCCACGGATAACGGCGCTACGCCGGGCGCCGTCCCGTCAGCCACGCCCGAGCACGGCGACGCTGCCGGCGGCACCAGCGAGAGCCAGCGCCACCCACGGCGCGCTCCACCAGTGGCCGAGCAGGTCGGACCACCCGTGCGCGAGCTGGGGGACAGACCAGGCGATGCCACCAGTGCCTGCCACCAGCAGGAGCAGGCTCGTGACGACCAACGCGCGCGGGCGGCGAGCTAGCTGCTCGAGCCGCAGGCGGGCGGCCAAGCGCGCGAGGTCGAACCAGTCACCGCGGCTGCGGCCGCGACTGCGCAGGTCCTGCATCTCGTCGAAATACCGTTCGCCCCAGTCGCGCGGAAACAGCCAGCGCAGCATCGTCACGACGTCACCGCCCGCAGCCGCCGCGTGATCGTCACGACGTCGCCGCCCGCAGCCGCCGCAGTCCGACCCGCACAGTCGCCTGCATCTGCCCGAGTTCCTCGCGTGCCGCGTCGATGCCCGCCCGCGTGATGCGGTACGGCCGCCGTCGGTCCTGCGCCGGCGCTGCAGCGATCAGCCCGCGCTCCTCGAGCCGCGAGATCGCGCCGTAGAGCGTCCCCGGCCCCGGCCGTTGCCCGGTCCGCGACTCGATGTCGTCGGCGATGGCGTAGCCGTGCATGGGCCCGCCGAGCAGGCTGAGGAGCACCTCGAGCGACGGGTTGTTGCCGCGCCCATCGCTCATCTTGACCTCCCGCACTACTACGTCGAACGTAGTACGCAGCGCGTAGTAACGGCAACTCCCGGGCCGACCGCGGGCCATTCCGTGTGTCTTCACGTGCGTGGAGGCGTCCGTCGACACACACAGTTGCTCAGGCAACGACAGATCAGCGTCGGTCCGGAGCGGTAGGCCCGGGTCGCCGGACCTCGGCGCCTTCCGTACGGCGGGGGGAGCGGGCCAGACTGGCGCCGTGTCGGGGGCGCCAGCGGTAAGCGACCGAGAGTCTGAGGTGCTCGCTGCTCTCGGCGAGCGCCTGACGAACTCGGAGATCGCCGCGCGGCTGTTCATCTCCGTGCGCACCGTCGAGAGCCACGTTTCGGCGTTACTGCGCAAGCTCGATGCCGCCGACCGGCGCGCGTTGTCCGCGATCGCGCGGGAGCAACCGGGTTGGCGCAAGCGCAGCGGGTCCGGCGCGCCGGTGGTCCAGCTACCCGCCCGGCTGACGAGCTTCGTCGGCCGCGGCGAGGAGTGCCAAGTCATCAGTGACCGGCTGGCGGAGTGGCGACTCGTCACACTCGCTGGGCCCGCCGGAGTGGGGAAGACGCGCCTGGCGATCGAGGTAGCAGATCAAGCCGCTACGCAGTTCGCCGACGGCGTGTGGTTCGCCGACCTGACGCCCGCGGTCGATGCGCCGAGTGTGTTGGCGATCGTCTCCCGGGTGCTCGACGTGAAGGACGAGCCGGGCCGCACCCCGATGGACAGCCTGCTCGCCCGCACGGCCGACGCGCGAGCCCTGCTCGTGCTCGACAACTGCGAACACGTTGTGGCGCCCGCCGCGGAGCTGGCCGCGCGGATCGTGCGTCAATCCGCCGGTGTCGCCGTCATCGCGACCAGTCGGGAGCACCTCGACGTGCCCGAAGAGACCGTCTTCCCGGTTGCGCCGCTGGATACGCCGATCGGTGACGCTAGCGACCTCGACGCAATCGCGACGAGCGAGTCGGTGATGCTCCTCGTCGACCGCGCGCATGCGCTCCAACCGGACTTTGCCCTGACGCCGCACAACGCCGCGGCGGTGGCTTCGATCTGCCGCCGACTGGACGGCGTACCGCTCGCCCTGGAGTTGGCCGCCGCGCCGGTGCACGCACTCGGACCGGCGGAGGTCGACGCTCGTCTCGCCGACCGGTTCACGTTGCTCCAGGGGTCTGGACGCGGTCGCGACGCGCGGCACCAGGGCCTGCATGCCGCTCTGACGTGGAGCCATGACTTGCTCGACGCAACCGAGCGCGCAGTGTTCGAGCGGCTGGCGGTGTTTCGCGGCACGTTCTCGCTCGATGCCATCGAGTCGGTCATCACGGACGACGACGTCCCGCGCGCGGTGGTGCCGGAGACGTTGACGCGGCTGGTGCGGAAGTCGCTCGTCGTACCCGAGGCAGCCAAGCCCGACGAGTCCGAGCGTCGCTACCGGCTGCTCGAGACGATGCGGGAGTTCGCGTGGCAGCGCCTCAGCGACGACGGCGGCATCGACCGCTGGCGCGAGCGCCACTTCGAGTGGGCGATGGATCTCGCGTCCCGCGCGGCGGCGGGGCTGGGTGGCGAGCAGCAGGCCAGCTGGCTCGACGCGCTGGGGCGCGACCTGGACAACCTTGAATCAGCCTTCGCGTTCAGCGTGCAGGACCCGGGGCATGCCGCGCGCGCGTTGGACGCGGTGCTTGGGCTGTCGAACTTCTGGCTGGCGCGCGGCATCCGGCGCGCGCAAGGCACCCGCTGGTGTCAGGCGACCGCAGCGGCCGCGGTCGAGCGGGACGTCGCGTCGCGGACGCAGGCGCTGCTCACCGCCGTACTCCTGACCGTGTGGAGCGATCCCGCCGCCGCCGCGAGGGTCGCGGAGACCGCAGCGCGGCTCGCGGGCGATGACCGGACGGCAGGCGGTTACGCCGACATCGCCACGGCCTTGGCCAAGCTGTTCCTCGGGGACCCGGCGGCGCAGCTGCACGCGCGCCGCGCGGTCGACGGCCTCCCCGAGGACAACCCGATGCGGCTCTGGGCTCGCGGCGTGCTCGGCTTGGCGCACGCGCATGCCGGCGAGCTGCAGCCGGCGTACGACGATCTGGTCGGGGTGTCCGAGGTGTTCAAGGCGCGCACCGGCGACACGCACCTTTACGGCGGGTGGCGCAGCTTCGCGGCGGACGTTGCCGCCGCTCGGGACGAGCGGGAGACAGCGAGTGCGCTGGCGCGCGAGTCGCTCTCCATCGCGAGAGACATCTCGTGCGAGTCGTGCGAGTCGCAGGCGCTCGCGAGCCTGTCGATGGTCGACCCGTGTGACGACATCGGTGGGCCAATCGAGGCGGCCCGGCAGGCGGTCGGTGCCGCGCATCACATCGGCGAGGTCTTCAACGTGCTGGGCGGGCTCGAGGCGCTGGTCGGCGCGCTGGCCGAGGAGAGCAAGTTCGGCGAGGCGGCGCGCATCGCCGCCGCGACCGCCGGCCTCCGCGAGAGCACGGGCATCGTGGCCGTGCTGCCGGGACGCGCCGGTCGGCTGCGCGAAGGGCTGGACGCGGCCCGCGCGGCGCTGCCCGCCGACGAGTTCAGCGCATCGTGGGCGGAAGGGTCGGCGCTCGCGTACGAGGACGTCATCCGCGCGGCCGTCGTGAATCCGTGACGAGCGTGAATCCGTGACGAATCAGTGGTTTCCACGGATGCCGAGCTGCCCGACGTAGCCGCAGTCTTCCCTGGTCAGCACACCCACGACAGGGAGGACGACATGACCACCACATTGGACCGGCCCGCCATCGACGACGGCGCGAAGGTCGAGGAGCTTGCCGGGCGGCTGTTCATGGAGGGCGTCGGGATGGCGCACCTCGCGACGGCGTACCTCGGCGTCCGCCTCGGGCTGTTCAGCGCGCTCGCCGAGCGCCCGGGCATAACCGCGGCCGAACTCGCGACGGTCGCCGACCTCGACGAGCGTTACGTCCGCGAGTGGCTGCAGGCCGAGACGATCGCGGGTCTCGTGATCGCCGACGCAGAGGACCTGACCGCGGCGTGCTTCACCCTGGCGCCCGGCGTCGTCGAGACCCTCGTCAACGAGACGAGCCCGGCGTACCTCGGCGGCATGACCCTCGTGCTGCCGGCGGTCGGCCGGATCATCCCCCAGCTCCTCGACGCGTTCCGCACCGGAGCCGGCGTGCCGTTCACGGCGTACGGCCCGGAGGCAATCGCGGCGCAGGCGGCGCTCAACCGGCCGTCGTTCGTCAACGAACTCGGCACCAACTGGCTGCCGTCGATCCCCGACGTGCACGCTCGGCTGCAGGACTCGAAGAGCCCGGCAGTCGTCGCGGACATCGGCTGCGGTGTCGGCTGGGCCGCGATCGAGCTGGCGAAGGCGTATCCGCACGTGCGCGTCGACGGCTTCGACGTGGACGACGAGTCGATCCAGGCCGCGCGCCGCAACGCCAAGCAGCACGGCGTGGATGACCGCGTGAGCTTCCAGGTCGTCGACGCGGCGACGGCGAGCTACGGCGACCGGAAGTACGACCTCGTGCTCTTCCTCGAGTGCCTGCACGACATCGGCCGGCCGGTCGAGGCCCTCGAGGCAGCGCGGGCGACGGCGAAGGACGACGGCGTCGTGCTCGTCATGGACGAGCGCACCGCCGATACCCGGCCACCCGCGGGTGACCCGATGGAGACGTTCTTCGCGACGATCAGCACGCTGTGGTGCCTGCCGCAGAGCCGCGTCGTGCCGGACTGCGAGGCGCCCGGGACCGTCATGCGCCCGTCGACGTTGCAAGGCCTGGTACG
>JBHELW010000189.1:0-14233 GCA_046262915.1 Mycobacteriales bacterium
TCGGCGACCGCGTGCCCGGCATGGTGGGCGACACGGGCGGGGCCGGGGGCGACGCGGCCGAGCTACGTCGGGTGGCGGCGATGATCGCCTACCTGAAAGCCCCGGCGCAGTTCCACCACGGCAGCACGATGCCGTCGTACGCGTTCCTCTCCGGCACCGAGCTGCGCCGGCTCGCGATCTACCTCACACACCTGCGGTGTGACACGCCGGGCGGCATCGTCGCGGGTGGCTCGCGATGACCGACATCGAGCAGCCGTACTTCATCGACGAGCCAGTCGCCGCCGGATCCGTTTCCTATGTCGACCCCGGCGCGCCGTGGCTATTCACCGTGATCGCGCTGGTTATCGCGCTCTTCGCCGTTTACTACGCCGCGGTCTTCGCTAACGGCCCACGCGACTCGTGGCGGCACTCGTTCGACCGCGGCCGGGCGAGCTGGACGCGCGTCGTGCCGACGTCCGCGCCGGGGTCAGGGCAACCGAACGAGCTCACCCCGTAGCGCCAGCTGCACAGACCCGCCGACGCGCACGCGCTCGGCGGCCGCGCGCACATGCAGCAGCGAGGGGCGACCCATCTCGACACCCTGCTCGATGTCGACGTCGACCGGCCCCAGCCGCGCGGCGAGGTAGCACCCGAGCGCCGCGGCGGCGGAGCCGGTGGCGGGATCCTCGGCGATGCCCGCACCGGGGAAGAGCCCACGCGCCTGCAAGCCGCGATCGGTGACAGTGAACGCGTACATGCCCTGAGCGTTCAGCTCGGTCAGCGGACGGTCCAAGCTCAGCCGGCCCAGCACGTCGAGCCCGGCCACTGGGACGCACAGATGTGCGAGCCCGGCATCGGCGACCGCGGGGGCCAGCATTCCGCCGCGACCCATCCCCGGAGCCGCAACGCCGAGATCCGTGACCGCTACCCCCAGCGCGGCGGCGATGCTCGCGCGTGCGGCGTCGGGCACGTCGGCGCCCGCGGAGCCGCTGCGCGTGAACCAGACAACCTCACCCTCGACGACGACGGGCGTCTCACCAGCGGCGCTCACCTGGACGACGTGGTCGTCCGTTACGAGGCCAAGATGGCGCAGCACCCACGCCGTGCCGAGCGTCGGGTGACCCGCAAAGGGCAGCTCGGTGCCCGGGGTGAAGATGCGCACGTCGTAGCGCGCGTTGCGGATTGCGGTGACGAAGGTCGTTTCCGACAGGTTCATCTCGGCGGCAATGGCCTGCATCTGCCGCGCATCGAGCGCCCCGGCGTCCGGGAACACCGCGAGTGGGTTGCCGGCGTAGGGCCGCTGCGCGAACACGTCGACCTGCACGAACCGCAAGGTGTCCTCCTTCGGGATACTGATCATCGTGGCCTACGCCGACCTGCGGGAGTTCCTGCGCGTCCTCGAGAAGGACGACGAGCTCCGGCACGTGACCGCGCCGGTCGACACGCACCTCGAGGTGACGGAGATCGTCACCCGGCTGGTCCGCGCGGGCGGGCCGGCGGTCGTGTTCGACCGTCCGGTGGGATCAGCGTTGCCGCTGGCGATGAACGTCTTCGGCACGATGCGCCGGATGGCGCTCGCGCTCGGCGTCGACGACGTCGGGGAGATCGGCGAGCGCATCGGTGCGCTGGTGCGGCCCGAGGTGCCGCACGGGTTCGCGGGGCTGCGCGAGAGCCTGGGCAAGCTGGCGTCGCTGCGCGGTGTGCCACCGAAGTCGGTGAAGTCCGGCCCGTGCCAGGAGATCGTCAAGACCGGCGCCGAGGTCGATCTCTACGAGTTCCCCGCGCTGCACACCTGGCCGGATGACGGCGGCGCGTTCTTCAATCTCGGCCTGACGCACACCCGTCATCCCACGGAAGGCACGCGCAACGTCGGGCTCTACCGGCTGCAGCGCCACGACCACAACACGATCGGCATGCACTGGCAGATCCACAAGGACTCGCGCGCGCATCACGCCGTAGCGGAGCGGCTCGGTCAGCGACTGCCGGTCGCCATCGCATTCGGCTGCGACCCGGTTCTCACCTACACCGCGACCGCGCCGCTGCCCGGCATCGACGAGTACCTCTTCGCCGGGTTCATCCGCAAGGACCGCGTCGAGCTGGTGCCGTGCAAGACGGTGCCGCTCGAGGTGCCAGCGACGGCGCAGGTCGTCTTCGAAGGCTGGCTGGAGCCCGGCGTGCGTCGGCCCGAAGGTCCGTACGGCGATCACACTGGCTTCTACACGCCCGCCGAGCCGTTCCCCGCGCTGACGGTCGACTGCGTGACGATGCAGCGCGAGGCGATCTTCCAGTCCATCGTCGTCGGCGCGCCTCCGCAGGAGGACGGTCCGCTCGGCAAGGCAACGGAGCGGATCTTCCTGCCGCTGATCAAGATGACGGTGCCGGAGATCGTCGACTACGACCTGCCCGTCGAGGGCGTGTTCCACAACTGCGCGATCGTCTCGATCGACAAGCGCTACCCGAAGCAGGCGCACAAGGTCATGAACGCGATCTGGGGCGCCGGGCTGCTGTCGTTGACGAAGCTGGTGGTCGTCGTCGACGCCGACTGCGACGTGCACGACTACCGCGAGGTCGCGTGGCGCGCGTTCGGCAACGTCGACTACAGCCACGACCTGCTGACGACCGTCGGCCCTGTGGACCACCTCGACCACGCGTCGTACCAGCAGTTCTGGGGCGGCAAGGCCGGCATCGACGCGACCCGCAAGCTGCCCACCGAGGGCTATGACCGCGGCTGGCCGGAGATGATCGTGCAGGACCCCGCCGTCGTCGCCCGGGTCACGCAGCGGTGGCCGGAGCTCGGGCTGTGACCGTGGCGCAGCCGGCGAACCAGCTCGCGGGCATTGGCCCGCACGCCTCGGCGGGAAGCGGGGCCGAGGGATCGGTCCGCGGATTCCTGCGGCTGGTGGTCATCGAGCACTCGGTCTTCGCGCTGCCGTTCGCCTACCTCGCTGCGCTTACGGCGATGCGCACGGTCGGCGCCCAGGTGCGCTGGGGCGATCTCCTGCTGATCACCATGGCGATGGTCGCCGCGCGTACTTTCGCGATGGCGACGAACCGGCTGGTCGACCGTGACCTCGATGCGCGCAACCCGCGCACGGCGCAGCGCGAGCTCGTCACCGGCGCGCTCGCACCCCGCGTCGTCTGGGTCGGCGCGATCGTCGCGGCGGCGGTTTTCGCCGTGGCCGCCGCGCTCCTCTCGTCCCTGTGCCTTGCTCTTTCGCCCCTCGCCTTGGCGCTGCTCGCCGTCTACCCCTACACCAAGCGGTTCACCGCGCTTTGCCACGCCATGCTCGGGGTCACCCAGTCCGTCGCCCCAGTTGGTGCGTGGCTCGCCGTCACGGGCGGGTGGTCCGCGCGCGCGGTGCTGCTCGGCGTCGCCGTCGGGTCGTGGATCGGCGGCTTCGACGTCATCTACGCCTGCCAGGACATCGACTCCGACCGGCGCGAGGGCCTCCGCTCGCTACCGAGTCGGGCGGGCGCCCGCGTGGCGCTGCGCGTCTCGACGCTGGTGCACGTCGGGACGATCGGGCTGCTCGTCTGGTTCGGCGCCGCGGCTGGTTTCGGTGGGCTCTGGTACGCCGGGGTCGTCGCGACCGCACTCGCGCTCGCGTACGAGCACGCCATCGTGCGACCCGACGACCTGCATCGGGTCAACCGCGCCTTCTTCACGGTCAACGGCTACATCGCCGTCGGGCTCTTCGCCTTCGGCCTCGTTGACCTCCTGCACCGCGGACTACGCGCATGAGCCCAACCGACGCGCCATCGCCGGAGCGCGTCCCCTGGGTCGTCGGCGTCTCCGGCGCGAGCGGCACGCCGTACACGAAGGCGCTGTTGCGCGCACTGTTCGAGGCCGACCTCGCCGTTGACGTCGTGCTCTCCCGCGCCGCGCGACTGACGCTGTACGACGAGACCGGCATCACCTGGCGCGACGCGCGGTGGAAGGACGACCTGGCCGAGTGGCTCGGCCGCGACCTCGGCGACGTCGAGCACTGGTCACCGTCGGACCTCGCCGCGGGCCCGTCGAGTGGTACGTACCTGACGCGCGGCATGGTCGTCATCCCGGCGTCGACCGCGGCTGTCGCCGGCATTGCGCTGGGGCTCAGCAAGGACCTGCTGCAACGCGCCGCGGACGTGACGCTGAAGGAACGGCGGCCGCTCGTCGTGGTACCGCGGGAGACCCCCGTCTCCCGTGGCCACCTCGTGCACCTGCTCGCGCTGCACGACGCGGGCGCGACGGTAATGCCGGCGAGCCCGGCGTTCTACGCCGGCGTGACCAGCGCACAGGACATCGTCGACTTCCTCGCGGGGCGGGTGCTCGACGTCATGGGGGTGCGGCACGCGCTCTACGAACGGTGGCGCGGGGAGCTCGGTGCCGGCCGTCTCGACCACGACGAGCGCGACGGCTAGGCGGCTTCGGACGCAACGAACGCCGGTCTTCTGCAGACCGGCGTCCGTGGGTTCAGGAGCGCGCGCGAGGCGCGCGCGGCGTTATGCGGTGCGTACCGCGGCGAGGCCAGCGGGCTCGCGGCGCGCGTCGCCGCGCAGCAGTGAGCGCACCTCGGACTCGCGGAAGCGGCGGTGGCCGCCTGGTGTCCGGACGCTGCCGATGCGGCCGGCCACGGCCCAGCGCGTCACGGTCTTCGGGTCGACGCGGAACAGCGCGGCAACCTCACCCGGGGTCATCAAACGGTCGCGGTGCTCGGTCACGATGTCCTCCAGGTGGCCAGTGACCCGCGCGCCGCGGTTCACGTCGTCATCGGTCATAACGACGGCGTCGGACGATGGTGACGCGGTGGCGAAAAGTTCCACCACTCGCGCCAGCCCGCGCGTCGCAGCGACGGCGGAGATTGCCGTCGTTGCAGCGCGCGGCACGTCGCTGGTCAGGCCGCGCGCCGCATGGTGCGCGCCAACTCGGCGACCCGGCTCGGCTGGCGACCCGCGTCCGCGCCGTAGCGCGCCCGGCGACCCGCCGTGCGCAGCTCGCGTACCCGGTCCTGCAGAATTTCGGTTCCCCACATCTGGCCCATCTCCTCCTCCTGACTTACGATCTGTAACTGTACACGCTATAACGCTTTAGATTCGGAGAAGATATGCCTCCACGAGTGAGATCTGCGTCACAGTCGGGCGAGGAGCTGCGTCTCGACGACGTCGACCGCGCGCTGATCGCCGCGCTGCGGGCGAACGCCCGGTCGTCGTACGCCGAGCTCAGCCGCGTCGTCGGTCTCTCCGGCCCCGCCGTGCAGGGGCGTGTGCAGCGGTTGGAGGCGGCCGGCGTGATCACCGGCTACCACGCCGAGGTGCGGCACGCGGCGGTCGGTCTTGGCGTGACCGCCCTCGTCGGCATCCTGCAGACCGACCGCGTCGAGCAGGCCGACGTCGCGGAGCAACTCCGCGCCGTGGACGAGATCGAGGACTGCTGGCTCGTCGCGGGCGAGGAGGCGTTCCTCGTCAAGGTGCGCGTGCCGGACGTCGACGCGCTCGAGCACACCCTTGCCGTCCTACGCCGGGTGCCCGGCGTCGCGCGGACGCGAACGACCGTGGTGTTGTCCACGAAGTGGGAGGGCCGCATCGTCGTGCACCCCGTCGCCGGGGCGGGCGACCGCTAGGACTACGTCGGCACCACCCGTGCGGAAGCGCAAACGGCCCGCGCAGGCCATGGTGCAAAAGGGGCGAGTCCGCCGACGGTAACGGGGAGCGTGTCCAACCCGGGCACCGGTACTCGTCGGAGTCTCAACATGCGTGCTCTTCGCCCCCTCGTCGCCCTGGCCGCCACTGCGGTCATCGCGGTCCCGATCGGCTCGGCGCACGCAGCGCCGACGAAGGTCAGCGGCCGCGCCATCTCCGGTCTCAGCGTCGCCGCCATCTCGACGGCGGGCCACGCGCTGACCGCCGCCACCACCACCGCGAGCGCGGACACGATCACGTCGCGTCTTGCGGAGGTGCGGTTCATCCCGATGACCGTTGACGGCGCGGAGATCCTCCCCGCTGTCACCGTCACGCCAGCAGACTCGCCGCGACACGTCGAGCAGGCCAGCGCGCAGCCCGCGCCCGGCGTCTCGCTGATGGGCCCGTCCGGTTCGCTGTTCGCGACGCTGACCGACGTGACCGCTGCGGCCGGCCTACGGGCGCCGGAGATTGGCCGCACGCTCGGGTCGGTCAACATCTTTGGCGTCCCGGTCGCACTGACCGGCGCCATCGACGAGGATGCAACGGTCACTGACGGCCTGGCGCGGGCCACGAAGACGGTGGAGATCAGTGACTTGTCGTTGCCGTCGATCAGCGCGCTGCTCGCGTCGCTCGGCATCGACCTCGACAAGCTGCCCGTTGGCAACATGAACGCCCTTGTCGACCAACTCGGTCTGTCGGCGGCGATCCAGTCCGCGCTCGACACGGCGAACGCCGCCATCGATACGGCGCAGAGCGCCGTCGACACGGCGTCGCAGCAGCTGACGACGGCAGCGGCCACCCTCGACGCGGCCACCCAGACACTGCAGTCGCGGCAGTCGGACCTCGCGGCGGCCAACGCGGCGGTGACGAGTGCGCAGGGCGCACTCACCTCGGCGCTGACGACGGGCGGCTTCGCGGATCTCGCCGCGTTCCAGGCGCTGCCCGCAGCGGCCCAGGCCGCGTTCCCGACCATCGTGTCGGCGATCACGTCGGTCAACAGCGCGACCGCGGCGCAGACCGTGGCGCAGGCCGCGGTGACGACCGCGCAGTCCGCAGTCACGACCGCTCAGTCCGCCGTAGACACCACACAGGCCGCGGTGCTCGCCGCAACTGCACCGCTGCGTGCCGCGGTCGCGGGCCTCGCCGACCTCGTGCGCGACGCACTCGACGTGCCGTTGGCGACGATCGCGTCGCTGCAGGTCGGGACCATCGCGGAGGTCGGCACGGCCAAGACAGCGCGTGTCGTTGGTCAGATCTCCGGTCTCAAGATCGCCGGCACCGACATCCTTGGCAAGCTCGGGATGTCGTCGGTCGACCTGGGCTCCGCGACCAGCCAGCTCGCCGCGGTCCAGGGCGCGGTGGACTCGGTGCTCGGTGCCCTGTCGACCGCGACCGGTGCGCTGAAGGGCATCACCGGGCTGAACGTCCCGGCGCCCGAGATCACCTTCCTCGACAAGCAGGCGTCGACCGGGACGGACCACGGGTTCGGGATCGCAAACGTGGACGTCACGGCGCTGCGGATCGGCATCGGGCAGATCTCGCTGCCCAAGGTGATCGCGCTGCCGAGCGCGCTCGACGGCACGCTTGCCGGGATCGTCCCGGGCGGGTCGGCGAACCTGCTCACGGTTCAGCCGACGACCGCGGTGATGGGTCAGATGTACGAGCGGGCCCGCTTCGGGCGACCGTCCGGGTCGACGCCGCGAGCCAACAACCCGGCAACGTCGCACAGCGGCAACCTGCCGAACACGGGTGGTCCGGGCGGCCTCGCCCTCGCTGCGGTCTTTGTGACCGCGCTGGGCGTGCGCGTCGCTCGCGTCGTCCGCCGGCACCCCGCGGCGTAACGCAGACAACGCAAGCCCAGTCGACGGCCGGCGTCCCGCGAGCGATCGGTGGGGCGCCGGCCGTTGCTGTGTTGACTTGCCCGCGTGGGGCCCAACCCCGCCGCCGCCGTGCTCTTGCCGCCGCCGTATCGTGGGTGCGTGGACCCTGGGCTGCGGCGTGAGCTCGAGGGGAAGGTCTACGCCGGCGAGCGGCTGAGCTACGCCGACGGTGTCGCGCTCTACGACTGCGACGACATGTCCTGGCTTGGCGGACTTGCGCACCACGTGCGGACGAAGCTCAACGGCGACCGGACGATGTTCAACGTCAACCGGCACCTGAACCTGACCAACGTGTGCGTCGCGTCGTGCGCCTACTGCTCCTTCCAGCGCAAACCGGGGGAGAAGGACGCCTACACGATGCGCGTCGAGGAGGCGGTCCGGCTCGCAAAGGAGATGGAGCCGCACGGCATCACCGAGCTGCACATCGTCAACGGCCTGCATCCAACGTTGCCCTGGCGCTACTACCCGCGCGCGCTGCGCGAGCTGAAAGCCGCACTCCCCGGCGTTGCGCTCAAGGCGTTCACGGCGACCGAGATCCACTTCTTCGAGAAGCTCTCCGGCCTGGCCGCCGACGAGGTGCTCGACGAGCTCATCGATGCGGGGCTGGAGTCACTCACGGGTGGCGGCGCGGAGATCTTCGACTGGGACGTGCGCAAGCAGATCGTCGATCACGACACCCATTGGGAGGACTGGTCGCGCATCCACCGCATGGCGCACGCGAAGGGCCTCAAGACGCCGTGCACGATGCTCTACGGCCACATCGAGGAGCCGCGGCACCGGGTGGACCACGTGCTGCGGTTGCGTGAGCTGCAGGACGAGACCGGCGGGTTCGTTGTCTTCATCCCGCTGCGCTTCCACAACGACAACAACGCGCTCTCGCACCTGCCGATGGCGACCGGGGTAGAGGCGCTGAAGACGTTCGCGGTGTCGCGACTGCTGTTCGACAACATCCCGCACGTGAAGAACTTCTGGGTGATGCACGGGCTGACGACCGCACAGCTGTCGCTGTCGTTCGGCGCCGACGACCTGGACGGGAGTGTCGTCGAATACAAGATCACCCACGACGCGGATGGCTTCGGCACACCAGACGAGATGACCCGTGACGACTTGCTGACGCTCATCCGCGACGCTGGCTTCACGCCGGTGGAGCGCAACACTCGTTACGACGTCATCAAGGTCTACGACGGACCCGTGCCGCTTGCCGAGCGCCGGCGCGAGCCGCAGCCCATCTCTGCGTAGGCGTATCCACAGCGCGGTGTGCACCGTGCGACACACAGACGTAACACCCAGGACGCGGTAGCGAAACGTCGCGCTCATAGCGTGCGCGGCGATGCCGAACGCGCTCCTCCACGTCCTCGTGGTCCTGGTCTTCGCGAAGCTCGCCGCCGAGCTGTCCGAGCGGGCCGGGCTCCCGGTCGTCGTCGGCGAGATCGTGGCCGGCATCGTCGTCGGCCCGTCAGCGCTCGGCCTCGTCGGCGACGACCAGTTCCTGCGCGTCCTCGGCGAGCTCGGCGCCGTACTGCTGCTGCTGGAGGTCGGGCTGCAGATGGACGTGCGCGAGCTGGCCGCCGTCGGCGGCGCCTCCGTCCGGGTCGCGGTCATCGGTGTCGTCGCGCCGTTCGCGGGCGGCTGGCTGGTGGCCTCGTGGCTCGGGCTCACGGGCAGCGCACCGATGTTCGTCGGCGCCGCGCTCACTGCGACGAGCGTCGGCATCACGGCGCGCGTCTTCTCGGACCTGCGCGCACTCGGCAGCGTCGAGGGCCGCACGGTGATCGGCGCGGCAGTGGCGGACGACGTCATCGGTCTCGTTCTGCTGACGGTGGTCGTCGGGATCGCGAGCGGCGGCGACGTCTCCGCGCTCGCGGTGGCGCGCGTCGTCGGCGTCGCGGTCGCGTTCCTCGTGGTTACGGCGCTCCTCGGGGGCCGCTTCGCCCCTCCGGTTTTTGGGCTCGTGCAGCGTCACGCCCGCGCGAGCGGGACGCTGGTCGCGCTCGGACTCGCCGTAGCGCTGGGCTTCGCCGAGCTCGCGACGCTGGCAGGTTTGGCGGCGATCGTCGGTGCGTTCGTGGCCGGCATCTCGCTCAGCCGCGTAGCCGCGGCAGACGAGCTACGCCGCGACCTCGCACCGGTCAGTCATCTCTTCGTCCCCGTCTTCTTCCTGCAGATCGGGCTCGACGCCCGGCTGTCGGCGTTCACGCGTCCAGACGTGCTTGCCCTCGCGGGCGCCCTGCTCGGCGTCGCGGTGGTCGGGAAGGTCGTTGCTGGGCTCGGCGTCCTCGGTCGCCGGGGCGACCGGCTGCTCGTCGGGCTGGGGATGATCCCGCGCGGCGAGGTGGGCCTGATCTTCGCCGGCCTCGGGCTGCGCAGCGGAGTGCTCGGCACCGACGCCTACGCCGGCGTCTTGCTCGTCGTGCTGCTCACGACGTTGGTGACACCACCACTGCTGCGCCTGCGGCTGCTACGCCGACAGCGCGCCGCCGCCTCGACCGCACCCGCCCTGCCGCGCTCCGACGATCCGGTCTGGGACCTGCGCGACGACGTCGTCGACCTCGTCGCGGCGCCGCATCCCGCGCGTGCCCTACCGGTTGCATTCACCGCGGCGATGCACTGCGCGACCCGCCGGCCCGGCCCCGCGCTGCTCGACTGGCTGGCGTCCGCCGTAGTGCTGCCGGCGCGCTGGGACGACGCCGCACGTGCCGCGTTCTTCGCGCTGCTCCGATCGGGTGGCGCGCGGTCGTGGCGCTTTCTCGAGGTCACCGGAACTCTTGACCAATCACTGCCGGAACTCGCGACCGCGATCCGGCGTCGGCGCGGCGACGCCTCCGTTGTCGATCCGGTTGCCGCGCTGCAGTGGTCACTCGTCGACGAGGTCCGCCGCGTTAGCGAGCGCGACCCCGTGGCGGCGAGGCACGCCGGCGAGCTCCCGCATCCGGAACGCGTGCTGCTCGCGGCGCTCGTGCTCGACTGCGCCGCGGGCGGCACCGAGCCGGCGGTCGTCCTCGCGCGGCGCGTGGTGCAACGGCTGGACCTGGGTGCGGCCGTCGAGCAGGACGTCGCCGCCCTCGTTCAGGACGCCGCGCTGATGCGGGCCGCGGCCGGTCGGCCGCGATCACTGACCGAAGAGTCGGTGCTCGAGCTCGCCGCACACCTGGGCAGCGCCGAGCGGGCGCGCGCGCTCTATGTCCTGTCCGTTGCGCGCGGGGAGCTCGAGGCGTGGGAGCGCGAGCAACTGGACGTGTTGCACCAGGTTGTGCAGCAGGCGCTCGCGCACCCGGAGCTGACCGGGCGCGCCGCGACGAACACGGTCGAGCAGCGCCGGGCGAAAGCGGCGGCGCTCGTGGGCGACGACACCGCGGCGCAGCGCCGCGTCGCGACGGCGCCGCGCGGCTACCTGCTGGCGCACGCGGCTGAAGACGTGGCACGGCACGTCGCGCTGTTGGAGCCACTTCCCGACCGCGGCGACGCCCGCGTCCGGGCTCGCCCGCATCCGGATGGCTGGGAGGTCGATGTCGTCGCGCGGGACCGCAGCGGCCTGCTCGCCTGCGTGACCAGCGCGCTCGCGACGACCGGCCACAACGTGCGTACGGCGGACGTGGCGACCTGGCCGGACGGCGTAGCGCTGGACTCGTTTGTCGTGTCGGGCCCCGCCATGGGGGAGTCCGCGATCGCGGCTGCCGTGCGCAATTCGTTCGCGACGCCGCTCGCCTCAATCGGCGTGACCGACGCGGTTGTCACCTTCGACGACGAGGCGTCGCCGTGGTACACGCTGGTCGAGGTCCAGGCAGCCGACCGGCCGGGTCTGCTGCACGTCCTGGCGACAGCACTGGCGAGCTGCGGCGCCGACATTCACGCGGCGCGGGCCGCGACGGTGTTCGCGGACGCGCGTGACACCTTCTCCGTCACCGATCGCCGCGGCGAGAAGCTGGACGACGCGACGAAAGCCGCCGTCGTGACCGCCATTCGTGTGGGCGTGCGGCAACGCCGCCGCTGGGCGGGCGCATTTGGAACACGTTGGAAACACGCGGGACATGGCGTCGAAACGACCGTTGCCTAACGTCGCAGCGACCGCTACCAGAAACCTCTAGGAGGGGACCGTGCGTCTTCGTTCGAAGCTCGTCACCGCGGCCGCAGCCGGCGCCGCCATGACGTTTGCCGGCGCCATGCCGGCCTGGGCCGGCTCGACCGACGGCGGTGGCACCACGGTCCCCGGTGGCGCGCTGACGCATGGTGAGATCAGCCTGAACCTGCTCTGGATCGTCTTGGGCGCCGTGCTGGTGATCTTCATGCAGGCGGGATTCGCCCTCGTCGAGACCGGCTTCTGTCGCGCGAAGCACGCGGCGCATGTCGTGTCGACGAACTTCATGATCTTCGGCCTCGGGTTCGTCGCTTTCATGGCCGTCGGGTTCTCGTTCATGTTCGGCGGCTTCAGCTACCCGGGCTATTTCGGTTACGACCACGCGTTCGGTCACGCGCTCATCGGCAGTGCCAACCACGTCTTCCTGTGGGGAGGCGGCTGGTTCCTCTCCGGCAAGACCTACGACGTGTCGATCCTCGCCTTCTTCCTCTACATGGTCGCGTTCATGGACACCACCGCGACCATCCCGACCGGCGCGATGGCCGAGCGGTGGAAGTTCAAGAGCTTCGTCCTCTGGGGGCTCTTCTGCGGCGGGCTGTACTACCCGCTCTTCGGTGCGTGGACGTGGGGCGGCGGCTGGCTGTCCAAGCTCTGGGCGACCGCACACCTCGGACACGGCTACGTCGACTTCGCCGGGTCCGGTGTCGTGCACGCAATGGGTGGCGCGGCGGCGCTCGCGGGCGCGCTCGTTATCGGCCCGCGGATCGGGAAGTTCGGTCCTGATGGAAAGCCGCGCACCCTGCAGGCGCACCACATCCCGATGGCCATGCTGGGCACGTTCATCCTGCTGTTCGGGTGGTTCGGCTTCAACGCCGCCTCGACGTTCGCGGCGACCGACAATCGCTTCGCCGTCGTCGCGGCAAACACCGCGATCGCCGGCGCGTTCGGTTCGGTCGTCGCGATGGGCTGGGTGTGGTGGCGAACAGGTAAGCCCGACCCCGGCATGTGTGCCAACGGCATGCTGGCTGGGCTCGTTGCGATCACGGCGCCGTGTGCGTTCGTCCAGCCGTGGGCCGCAGCAGTCATCGGCACCATCGCGGGCGCCGTCGTGATCGAGGCCGTCTGGCTCGTCGAGCGCCGCTTGCGCATCGACGACCCCGTTGGCGCCATCGCGGTCCACGGGGTCAACGGACTCTTCGGTGTCCTTTGTGTCGGGCTCTTCTCGGATGGGTCGTACGGCGCCGGGTGGAACGGCAGAGGATTCGACGCGGCTGGCAAGCTCGTCGAAACGAAGGGCGTGACTGGGCTCTTCTACGGCGACGCTGGGCAGCTCGCCGCGCAGGCGGTTGCTGCGGTGGTGATTGCCGTCGGATTCACTGCCCTCGCCTACGGGTTCTTCCGGCTGCAGAACCGGCTGACCGAGGGCGGTATCCGCTCGGCGGAGGCCGACGAGGTCGCCGGGCTAGACCTGCCGGAGATGGGCGTCCTGGCCTACCCCGAGTTCATCCCCGAGGCCATCACGCTCCCGGAGCCCCGCCGCGAGCCGCTGCCCATGCAGGTCTCAGTCAGCAATGGGAGCGACGGAAGCAACGGAATTGGAAGCAACGGCAGCAACGGAAACGGAAGCACCGGCAGCAATGGCTCGTCACTCGCCTCCGCTGGGATGCCGCCGGCGGCTCACCACGAGCCGTAGCTAACGCGTACACAGGCGGGTCGGTGCGTACGCGCACCGGCCCGCCTGTCGCGTCAGCGTGCCCGCAGCACGCAGAACTCGTTGCCCTCGGGGTCGGCGAGCACGACCCACGTCACGTCGTCCGACTGCCCAACATCGACGCGGCGCGCACCCATCGCAACGAGCCGCTCGACCTCAGCGTCGCGGTCGTCTGGGTTGAGGTCGATGTGCAGCCGGTTCTTGACCGTCTTCGGCTCGGGCACCCGGATGAACAGCAGGTATGGCTCGACACCTTCACCGATCGGCGCGACGACGAACTCCTCTTCGCCGTTCGCGCTCTCGTCGACCACCGGCACGTCGAACAACTGGGCCCACCACTTGGCGAGCGTTTGGGGATCGACGCAGTCGACGACCGTCGTGTGCCAACGACTCGACATGAACTGATCCTTCCGCGGTCGCGGGCCGGTTGCGATGAACCTACGGACCGAGCCGATAGTCGAATGGCTCGACGATGGCCCGTTGCCCCGTCGGGCTCATCCACACCGCGGCGCCGTCGGCTCGGACCACAAGCGTGTAGCCGCCGCGCGTCTTCGCGCGATGCCACCCGCGGTCCTGTGGGGTGACATTGCGTGGGCCGGTTGTGCCGCCCGCGACCCAGGCTTGCGCGTGCTCGGAGTCGCAGTAGGCCGAGGGCGTCGTCGAGCCCGGTGCGGCCGCCGTCGGGTGGCGGGCGTTGACGTAGTCGCAGAGCGGTTGCGGCACCCGGTAGGTCCTGCGTCCGTAGTCGAGCAGGTGTCCCGTTTCTGGGTCGCAGACGAGGCGACGCAGCCTGGCTCCGGGCGCGAGCGCTCGCGCTACCTCGATCGGAACTGGTCCGTAGCCGGGGAGCTCCGCGGGCGTCTGCGAGAGTCCGAGCCACGCATCGGGCGTCGCGACGAGCTGGATCTCGACCGGCCGGCGGAT
>JBHELW010000190.1:0-25206 GCA_046262915.1 Mycobacteriales bacterium
CCGCCGAACGTCTGCAGGCAGCGGTCCGCCACGGCGTAAGCGCGCTCGGTGTTGAAGTACTTCACGATCGACGCGTCGAGCATCGGCTCCTCGCCCGCGTCGATCGACCACGCGAGGTGGTAGGTCAGCCAGCGCATCGCCTCGATCTCCGCCTTGCTCTCGGCGAGCGGGAAGGCGACACCCTGGAACTTCGCTAGCGGCTTGCCGAAAGCGGTGCGTGCCGTCGTATGCCGGATCGCCTCGTCAAGACACAGCTCGGCCAGGCCGAGGCACTGCGCGCCGATGTAGGCGCGTCCGGCGTTGAGGAACCGCATGGCCGCGAGGAAGCCGAGCCCGACGTCGCCTATCACGTGGTTGGCGGGCACCCGCGCGTTGTCGAAGAACAGCTCCGCGGGGTGCGTGTCCGCGACGGTGTACTGCTTCTTGCCGACGGTGAACTGCGCGCGCGGTACGACGAAGGCCGTGATGCCACCGGCCGCGCGCTTCTCTGCATCGGTCACCGCGAAGACGACGGCGAAGTCGGCGCGGTCGGCGTTCGTGATGTAGTGCTTGTGGCCGTTGATCACCCACTCGTCGCCGTCGCGCGCAGCGTGCGTGCGAATCGCCTGCGCGTCGGAACCCGCCTCGGGCTCGGTCAACGCGAAGCACATCGTCTGCTCGCCGTGCACCACCGGCAGCACGTAGGTCGGCCACAGCTCCCGCGGCATGTCGAGCAGCAGCGCAGTCGGGCCCTCGGGGTTCGGTGGTGCGACGGCGTACGCCGCAAGGCGCAGGCCTGACCGGGCGGCGTCCTCGACGAGGAGCGTCATGCCAAGGGTGGACAGGCCCCAGCCGCCGACCTCTTCCGGAAGGTGCGCGGCGTAGAAGCCTTCGGCGCACGCGAGGCGCTTGACCTGCGTGGCGGCGTCGTGCGCAACGGTTTCGTCGATGCGCGCGTCCGGGTACGCGCCGCGCAGCTTCTCCTCGATCGGCCGCACGCCGCGCTCGAGGAACGCGGCGAACGACGAGCGCAGCGCGGTCAGCTCGTCCGGAACCGCGAAGTCCATGCCGCGAACGCTAACGGCGGCGGCCGGAGCCACCGCCGTCGGCGGATGAACGATGGTGCGCTGCGGTCAGCCGGTCTCGATGTTGGTGACGACTGGGCTCTGCACGCAGAACGGAATCTGGTAGCTGAAGCCGGTGCAGGCCTTGCCGGTCTCACCGTTGACGTAGGCACCGAAGAGCGGCTGGCCCGGCATCGCCGTGCCGACCGAGACGTAGCTGTTCTCGACGTCGACGGTGTAGGTGACCGTCACGGGGTAACTGCTTGTTGCGTATGCGGGCGTGCCGAGTGCGCCGAAGCCGGCGGCTACTAGCCCGATGAGTGCGATACGACGGAGCATGCGTGTCCCCCAGGGAGATGTCCGGTTTGCGCGGACTCTAGGGCACCCGAGCCTGTCATGTCACCGATCCGGCGAAGTCGCCTCCGCGCTTTGCTACGGGCGAGGTTCGCGCCCGGCCAGCCACCATCGGGCACGTCGTCGAGTGCGGGCAGGGCACAGGCACGTATCGCGGGCGGGAGGCGCAGCAGCTGCGGGATGGCGTCTGCACTGAGCGTCGCGAGGTACGCCGCGTCGACCTGCCGACCCCGGGCGGCACGGTTCACCGCCCGGCGCGCGATCAGCTGGTCGGGGTTGACGAGGTTGAGCACGACGAGCGTGACCGCCGTACTGAGGACCACCGCTCGGGGGAGCCACGACGCCTGCCACCGCGCGCCAGCAACGACGACCAGGACCAGCAGCACGCCGACCAGGAGACCGAGCGTGTGCGCGAGCACGCGCAGCCGGGTGAGCCCGAAGGCGTCCTCGTAGAGCGCGAGTCGGTGCAGCGCGGAGAAGAGGACGACCAGGGCGAGTAGGCAGAGAACCCCCAGCGACGCTTGGGCCTGCCGGCGCGCGCGTGGCTCCGCGCCCACGCGACGGGACGCCACCGCGATGACGACGAGAGTGAGCACGACGACGGCGAGGAGCTGGCCGAACCCTTGCCGCGCGTACGACGCGTAGCTGAGGCCCGTCGTTCGCTGCACGTAGTCGTCGCCGCCAAAGAGCACGGCGAGCTGCACGAGGACGAACGCCGTGAACAGCGCATCCAAGACGACGACCGGGAGCAGCCACTCGAGCAGCGAGCCCGACCCGCCGCCCATCGCCGCACGCAGCCGAACCGGCGCCTCCGCGACCGCGAGACCCGCGGCGATGGCGAGCAGGACCGCGGCAAAGGTGAACACGCGCAGCGGCAGCAGCGTGAACAGCCAGTCCGGAAAGAGCAGCCGCGACGTCAAGTCCGCGAACGCATCGTCCGCCGAGATGAAGAGTGGCCCGAAGATGCCGAGGGCGATCACGCTGAGCAGCACGCCGCGGACGAGCGGGCGGAGCTGACGAGCGGTCGCCGGTCGGCCCGCGGCACGCGCGGCGGAGACGATGAGGAGCATTGCCCCGCGGGGTGCGCGCAATGCGACGCCGACGAGGCCGATGAGCACATCGCCACCACGGCGTGCGCGCGCGAGCGCGAGTGACCCCAGCGCGCCGACCGCGAGCACGTCGAGGGCGATGAGCCATTCGGCGGCACGCACTGTCGGCATGACCGCGAGCACCCCGACGAGCGCGGCGCAGCACCACCCCCACAGGTCGAGCCGGCTCCGCACCGCGGACAGCAAGGTGGCCCCGATGAGCAGCAGCGACGCGGTCACGCCTACGCCGGGCGGGTAGCCCGGCACGATCAGTGCGGCCAGCACCGCCGTAGCGACGGCAGCGCCAAGGAACGCGGTCGACGGCGCGCCGTCGGACAGTGACGCGGTCTCCGCCGCGGTCGCGTCGACGTCTGCTTCCGTCATGCGAGCATCGTCGTGCTAACGGCCCAGGTCCGCGAGGACGCGGCGCGCGGCGTTGTGTCCGGCGGCCCCGATGACCGAGCCCGCGGGATGGCAGCCGGCACCTCCGGCGTAGAGCCCGGCTACGCCGGTCGCGTAGGGCATGCGGTCGGCGAACCCCACGGCGTTGTCCACGTGATGGATATGCCCGCGGGTGATGCCGAACCGCGCCTCGATCCCGGGCGGCGGCAGCGCGTCGACGTCGACGACGAGCGACGACGTGTCGGGCGCGAAGCGGTCGCAGATCTCCAGCAGGCGCTGCACAAACGCGTCGAGCGCGGTCTCCCAGGACGAGCCGGCGACTTCGTTGGGAACGCACTGGACGAAGAGCGCGCCGGAATGGTTGCCCGCGTCGTCGCGCAGCGTGGGATCGACGGCCGAGTGGATGTACCACTCGATCGGCGGCATCCGCGGCAGCCGTCCGGCGTGCGCGTCCGCGTAGGCCGCGGCGACCGTGCCGAGCGGGTCGTCCTCGTCGAGCAAGTGGATCGTCGCGCCGTGCTGTCCGACGGGCGCGGCGAGCGAGGTGAATGTCGGGAGGCCGGACAACGCGAGGTTGACCTTCAACGTCGTGCCGACCTGCTGCCAGCCCTCGATGCGCGTCGCCAGCGCCGCGGGCAGCACCCCGTCGTCCACTAGCCGGCGCAGCCGGAACGGGTCGGTCGCGCAGACGACGACGTCGCAGTCGATCGTCTCGCCGTCGAGGTCTACGCCGGTGACGGCGCCGTCGCGGGTGGCGATACGTCTGACCGCGTGGCCGGTGCGAATGTGGGCGCCGGCGGCCTGCGCCGCGTCGCCGATGGCCGCGGTCACGGTGCCCATGCCGCCGCGAACGACCATCCACGTGCCTTCGGCGCCCGGCAGCCGGCACATGTTGTGCACCAGAAAGTTCAGCCCTGATCCCGGGGAGTCCGCGTCGCCGTCGAGTCCGGTGAGGCCGTCCGTCACGGCGTACATCGCGAGCACCAGGTCGCTGCGGAACCCGAACCGGCGCAGGTAGTCGAGGACGTTGCCGCGCGCGAGGTCGAGGAACACGTCGCGCAGCTCGCGACGGATGAAGTGCGCGGCGGTCTCCTCCAGGGTCAGGGGCTCGCTGAGCCAGGCCGGCGCGAGGTCGGCGCGCAGTGCCCCGAGCTCCTGCTGCAGCCGCTCGTCCGCGTCGGTGTCAGCAGCCGAGAAGAACTCGGCGTACTGCGCGCGCGCGGACGCGGCGTCGCTGCCGAGCAGCAGATGCCGCGGGCCGGTCGTCGGCAGGAAGTAGTGCGGGTCGCGCCGGACCAGCGGCAGGTGAATGTCGAGCGTTGCCAACAGCTCCGGTGGCATCAGGCCGAGCAGGTACGCGCCGGTGGACGCGGCGAGCTGCGGGGCCTTCGCGAACGGCCGCTCCGTCCGGCAAGCGCCGCCGACGACATCGGTCGCCTCGAGCACGACGACGTCGAGCCCGGCCCGCGCAAGCAACGTCGCCGCGACGAGACCGTTGTGGCCGGCACCAACGACGACGACGTCGGCGCGGCTCATGCGTTGCGCGCTCGGTCAGCGAGGCGGATGACGAACCGCTGGCCCGACCACACCTCGGTCACCGCGCAGATCTTGTTGTCCACCAGTCCCGTCGACAGCCCGTACTCGCGCACGGTGTTGTCGTTGAGGTCCGTCGCCATTCCGGAGCTCTTCTTCGGCCACGCGACCCACAGCCCACCGCTTGTCGCGAGGCGCTGCACGAGACCGGGGAACCGCTTGCTGAGATCGGCCATCGACTTCGTGAAGAACACGATGACGTCGTACGCCGACCCGCTGGCGCGCGTGCTCACGTGCACGTCGGCGGGCAGACCCACGAGCTCGTCGTCGGCGAAGTCCGCGGGGGCGTGGACGAGCAGGACACGATGGCCGGACTTGATGCCCAGCTTCTGCACCAGCGGCGTCCCGGAGTAGCCCGCGAGCGGCACTCAAGCCACCGCGCGCGTCAACAACTCGTCGTAGACCGACGGGTCGTCCGAGTCGATGATCGGGAACCCGCGCTTCTCACCGTGCCAGTGCATGGTGATGCCCGGGTTGTGGTTGTCGCTGCCGTCCGGCAGGAACAGGTGCGGGCTGCCCCTGACCTGATCGGTCTCGGCGCAATGCCATTGCTCTATGACGGTTTTGCGGGCGCGGCCATCGTCCAGCGCGGCGGCGAGGAGGTCCGCGTCGGTTGCCGCGCACTCCTGCGCGATCTCGACGATGACGTGGCGCAGGGAAATGCAGCGGCTGTCGCGGAACAGCCCCCGGCGCAGGTCGAGGTCGAGACACTCGCTCACGGCGAGCCCCTGCGCCTTCGCCGCCTGCACGGCTTCTAGCGCGAGCAGCATGGTCCCCGGGTACTCCCAGTCGGGCCGTCGCCACCCGGACCAGCCGAAGTCGGGTGCATGGCTGCTGATGACCGCCCACTCCGCGTCCAGCGTGCGTTTCGGCGTGGGCCGGTTGTTGAAGAGCTCGAGCGGAAAGGCGCGGAGGTCGAAGCGCACGCGGTCGCTTAGACCGAGACGCTCGCGCGCGGCGTGCAGGCGGTGCATCGCGAGCGTCGCCCACGGGCAGGCGATGTCGGAGTAGACGACGATGGTCCCGGGCTCGACCTGCACGAGCCGACACGCTAGCCACCGCGCGGCGGCGACGAGGAGGCATGCCGTGACATCTCGACGCAGCACGACGGTCGCTCTCGCCTGTGTCGTCGGCGTTGCGGCGCTCGCCGGCAGCTGCTCGCGCGGCTCGCGCGGTCCGGCGATCAGCGCCCCGTCGACGATCCGCCTCACGAGTGGCGTTCTGGTCGACGGCCACCTGCCCGTGCAGTACAGCTGTCGCGGCGACAAGTCGCCCTGGCCGCTCGAGGTGACCGGCGTGCCCGGTGACGCGCGCGAGCTAGCGGTCGTCGTCGAGGACCCGGACGCCCCGCGCGGCACGTTCACGCACTGGGTCGTCTACGGCGTCGCGCCGACCGTGCGACACGTGGACATAGGGACGGTGCCGGCCGGTGCGACCACGGGCAAGGAGTACGTCGCGCCGTGTCCGCCGGGCGACGACAGCCACCACTACGAGGTCTCCGTTTACGCCCTGCGCGAGCCGAGCGGTCTGCCTGCTGGCCGCGGTCCGGCGGACGTCCGGGAGGCGATTCGGGGCATCACCGTCGCCCAGGGGCGGTTGGTCGCGCTCTTCCCGTGAGCGGCCGCGCCGCGTTTCTGCGCCGGCCGTCGCCGGAGTCGCTCGCCTGGGTTGCGGGCGTCATCGGGCGCGGGTCGCGGGTCCGGCGCGTCCGCGCGCTCGGTGGCTCGACTACCTCGGCGGTGCACGCCGTCTACGTCGAGCGGGCCGGCCGGCGGCACGCGCTCGTGCTGCGCCGTTATCTCGCGCCGGAGGTGCTCGCCGCGGAACCCGACCTCATCGACCGCGAGTCCGCGGCGCTGGCTGCGCTGCAGGGGAGCGGGGTACCAGCGCCGCGGCTGCTCGACGTAGACCCAACGGCCGAGCACGCCGACGCGCCCGCGGTGCTGATGACGCTCGTGCCCGGCCGGGTGCAGGTGCAGCCGCGCGATCGCGACGAGTGGTTACGTCGGATGGCCGCGCTGCTGCGGGTCGTGCACGCCGTCAACCCGGTGGTCGCCGCGCGCTATCGGCGCTACAACCCGACCGGTGTGCTCCCGGCGTGGGCGAACCGGCCGTTGTGGCAGCGCGCGCTCGAGCGGGCGCGCCGCGGACCTGACGAGCGCGTTACGCCGCGGTTCATCCACCGCGACTTCCACCCCGGCAACGTCTTGTGGCAACGCGGTTGCGTCACCGGAGTGGTCGACTGGGTGCAAGCCTGTGTGGGGCCGCCGCAGGTCGACATCGGCCACTGCCGTACGAACATCGCGGCGTTGTTCGGCATCCGTGCGGCGAACGTCTTCCTGCGCGCCTGCGAATCGCTCGGCTACCGCTACGAGCCGTACTGGGACGTGGTCTGCAGCCTCGACCGGCTGCCGGGCGGCCCGTCCGCGGAGTCGTGGCAGGCGTTCGGCATGGCGGCGCCCGCGGTGCGCGTGATGCGCGGCCGTCTCGAGTCGCTCGTCGGGCGAGCGCTGTGACACTTGCGCCGACTGCGTTCGGAGACCTCAACGCGCTGCTGACCGACTTCGTCCGGGAGGTGCAGCGCATCCTCGGCGGCGCGTTTCGCGGCGCCTACCTGCACGGCTCCTTCGCGCTCGGCGCACCGGACGAGCACAGCGATGTGGACTTCATCGTGGCAACAGTCGGCGAGCTGTCGCCGGGTCGACCTGACACGCGCGCCGTACTGGTACCTCGACAATGGCGCGAGCAAGCTCGCACGGTCCAACCACTGCAACACCGCCATCGTCCGGTGGACGTTGCGCGAGCGCGGCATCGTGCTCGCGGGTCCACCACCAGCGACCCTCATCGACGTCGTTCCGCCGGCCGAGCTGCGGCGAGAGTTCGTCGCGGCGGCGCGGAATGGGCGCTGACCGCCGTCGACGATGAGTGGCGGCCGCTGATACGCCGGGCGCTCGGCGACCGGGCCGAGCCTTGGCGTCGAGTGCACGAGCCCGCGGACGCGGACGCCATCGACGAGACGCTGGCGTTCGCCGCCTACGCCCTCGCGACAGCGCGTGCGGCCGGCGGCGATTAGCCCCGTGCGCCGCCGGGCCGCCGGCCACGGATCGGCGGTTGCCCGGTGACGGGCTCATAGCCGTCGAACTCCGCCTCGACGACGCCCTCGCCCTGCGTCAGCCCCGGCAGCATTCGTCGAAGATGCTGCAGTCGCGCGGCGGGCAGCCTCGTGCGCGTCGTCGCGAGATCGCCCTGGACAACGGGGGCTTCCGCGGTCCCACCCAGCCGCGCCACCGACGCGATGACGGTGCCCAGAGTGTCCGTCGGCGCCTCGACCGCCACTCGCATCATCGGCTCGCACACGGCCGTCCCCGCCCGCGAAAGCGCGGTCGTCACGACAATTGGCGTGAGCTTGCGGAAGTCCGCGGCGGTCGTGCGCGTGGTGGCGCTGACGGGCTTTGCCGGCCCGTCGCCGATGTAGTACCCGCACGCCTGCATGGTCACGACGCAGTCGCTGACCGGCCACCCGTAGCGGCCCTCGTGCAGCGACCGCGCGACGTAGTCCGTCATGGCCGCGACGAAGTTGTCCCGCGTCTTGTAGATGTAGAGCGGGACGTCGCGAGGGTTGACGTCGAGCCGGAATGCGAAGCCCGAGCCAGGTAATGCGGGCTCCACCCGGAGGCCGACCGTCGCGGAGTACGGGTGCGCTTCGGACTGCAAGACCTCGAGAGCTTCGCCCGTGCCAGTGGGGCGCTCGAGACAGATCGTCGTCGACTCGTGGAAGCCAACCGACAGCCCGAAGTCGTCGGCCAGCGTCGCCGCGATGACTTCCCGCTGCACCTCGCCGTAGAGGGAGAGCGAGATCTGGTCGTCGGCTTGATGGACGTTGATGAGTGGGTCTTGATCCGCGAGCTGCGCGAGTGCAGCGCGCAGCGCGCCGCCGTGAGCGGCATCCCGCGGAACGACAACCGCCTCGAGCGTCGGCGGCGGGAACTGGGGATCGACCGCGCGCGCGGGCGCGACGCCAACGACATCACCGACCTGAATCTCCGCGAGCCCCCAGACCTTGGCGATCTGCCCGGCCGACACAGACGACGGCCGTGTTGCCGCGCCGGGCGCGAAGACGTCGAGCGCCGTCACTTTGCCATCGCCGCCGCGGCCGAAGTGCACGCGTTCGCGGGTGCGCAGCTCCCCGGCGAACATCCGGACGTAGGCAACCTTCTCGCCCGACGCGCTCCGCTCGACCTTGAAGGCGACTCCCGAAGCGGGGCCCTTGCGGTCCGGCTCGAGTGCCGGCCACAGCTCCGCGATGCCGGCAATGAGCGCGTCGATGCCGGCGCCGGTCAGCGCTGAGCCGAAGAACACCGGGATCGCGCGCGCGTCGTGCAGCGCTGCGCCGCGACACCCGGGAACAACGCTCGCACGTTTCGTGCCGGTCTCAGTCACGCTGCCCATCGGCACCACCGCCGTCGCCAGCCGAGCCCGGATCTCGTCGAGCAGTGCGTCGTCTCGCGCGCCGGGTCGGTCGATCTTGTTGGCGAAGATGAGTGCCGGGACTCCGACGCGCCGTATTGCACGCAGCAGGATGCGCGTCTGCGCTTGGACACCCTCTACCGCGGAGATGACGAGCACCGCGCCGTCGAGTACGCCCAGCGCTCGGTCGACCTCCGCGATGAAGTCGGGGTGACCCGGCGTATCGATCAGGTTGACGGTCAGGTCGCCGACGGCGAACGAGACAACGGCGGACTTGATCGTGATGCCGCGCCGCTGCTCCAGCGGCAGCGTGTCTGTCTGTGTCGTGCCGGCATCGACGCTGCCGAGCGAACCGATCGCCCCGGCGGCGAAGAGCAGTCGTTCGGTGAGGGTGGTCTTACCGGCGTCTACGTGCGCCAGGATCCCCAGGTTGAGCGTTCGCGCCACGTGTCATGTCCTTCTCGGATAGGCGACTCCTCCCGCAGGAACACGACAGCTGCGCGCACGACTACTCCCTTCGTTCGACGACGACGCTGAGTGCAGCAGACGGCATTACTGGGTCGCAATCGAATTTCGCCGTCTGCGTGAGCCTGGCCAGCCGTCGGTATGTTCGCGCGTCGTGGCTGACACCGCAGATCAGAGGAGACCTGATGTCGGTCAGCTTTCAACTGGTGGTCGACTGCGCTGACCCGGAGCCACTCGCGCGCTTCTGGGCGGCCGCCTTGGGATACGAGCTTGAGCCGCCGCCAGCGGGCTTCGCCAGCTGGGACGAGTACCGGCGAGACCTCGGAGTGCCAGAGCCCGAGCTGGGCGGTGGCGCGGACTGCATCGTCGACCCCGTCGGGCGGGGGCCGCGGATCTGGTTTCAGGTTGTCCCGGAGCACAAGACCACCAAGAACCGGCTGCACATTGATATCGGAGTCAGCGGCGGTCGCGCGGTTCCGATGGAGATGCGCCGCCAACGCGTCGACGCAGCGGCGGCCCGCCTAGCCGATCTCGGTGCGCAGCTCGTTGGCACCCTGGCCGAGGAAGGCCTCGACCATTACGCCGTCGCGATGCGGGACCCCGAGGGCAACGAGTTCGACATCAACTGACAGCGCGTCGCGGTCTTCCCTGAGGCTGCGTGTGGACCTGCCGTAGCCTCGGCGTCGTGGCGATGGGGCTCGCCACGGCGCGACGCGCCGCAACCGCCCGCCCGGGCTGACGGCTCCTGTCCGCTGGACAAGAGGCCAGACATCGACGCGCACGCTTCCGACGCACGCGGGCAAGTGGCGCCGGCGCACCGCAGCGGCGGTGCGCCGTGGATGCAGCCGCAGATCGTCTTGGCCGTCGCGGTTGGCGGCGCACTCGGCACGACCGCACGCTTCGGCATCGCCCGGTGGATGGGCCAGCAGGCCGGCACGTTTCCCTGGGCGACGTGGATCGTGAACATCAGTGGCAGCTTCGTCCTCGGCCTGTTGCTCACCCTTGTGCTGGAACGGTTCCCGCCGACGCGCTACGTGCGGCCGTTCGCCGCAACCGGCTTTCTCGGTGCCTACACGACGTACTCGACGTTTGCGGTGGAGACCGACCTGCTCGTCAAAGCCGGGCACCCGAGGGCGGCCGTGGTCTATGTGGTAGCGAGCGTGCTCGGCGGCTGCGTCGCTGTGTGGGGCGGCATCCTGCTCGCGAGCGTCACCCGAATCTCGGGCAAAGGAGCGAGGCGATGAATCTCGAGGGCCATCACAAGAGGCTGACGATCTTTGTTGGGGAGTCCGATCATCGCGGTCACACCCCACTCGCAACGGAGATCATGCAACGCGCGCACAAAGCCGGCATCGCCGGCGTGTCGGTCTTTCGCGGCGTGGAGGGTTACGGCGCGTCCAACCACATCCACACCACGCGCATCCTCTCGCTGTCTGACGACCTCCCGATGGCAGTCGTCATGGTGGACACCGACGAGCACATCCGCGGATTCCTGCCGACGGTCGACGAGCTCATCACCGACGGTCTCGTCATCATCGACGACGTCGAGGTCGTCAAGTACGTCGGCCGGCGCGGCTCGTGACCGCGTTGGCCTGGGTCGGGCTCGTTGCCGCCGGCGCGGTCGGCGCGCCCGCGCGCTACCTCCTCGACGCCGCCGTCCAGGGACGAACCGACGGCGCCTTCCCGTGGGGCACCCTCGCGATCAACGCGAGTGGCTCCTTGGTGCTCGGGTTCGTTACCGGCCTGGGGCTCTACCACGCATTGCCCGCGGCGCCGCGACTCGTGATCGGCACCGGGTTCTGCGGCGCCTACACGACGTTCTCGACGTTCACCTTCGAGACGGTGCGCCTCGCCGAGGGGGGTGCGTTGAACGAGGCGGTTCGCAACGTCGTGGCAACGGTCGTCGTCGGCGGCCTTGCCGCGGCGCTCGGACTCGCGCTGGCCGCGGCGGCATGACCCAGCACGCGCAACGCAGGCGCGTCGCAGCGCGCGCAACCGCAGCAGCGATGCCAACGAGCGGCTCACGGACACGTACGGCCCGAGATTCAGCCCGATCAGCAGCGCGAACGGGCGGTGCGGGCTTTCAGGCGACGGCAGCGCGGATGATCTGTACCGCCTCCGCCAGCCGCTCGCGGCTGGTCCGGTGCGACAGGATGCACATGCGCAGGAACGTCCGTCCTCGTACAGGTGCATTCGACAGCCATATCCGCCCGGTCCCGTTAATGCGATCGAGCAAGGCGTCCGCGGACCCGGTCCGAGGGCGGAACGCGACCAGCGACAAGTCGGGTCCCTCGGCCATCTCGAGCGCATCGAGCTCGGAGAGCGACGCGTACAGCTCGCGAGCGAGGTCGAGCTTCTCGTCCAGCGCGTCGACGAAGGCCTGCGTCCCGTGCAGGTGCAGTGGGAGCCATAGACGCAGCCCTCGAAAGTCGCGCGTGAGCTCCGGGGAGTACGCCGAGAAGTCCGGGAGTGCCACGTCGGTCGACGGCCGCGGCAGGTAGTGCGCGGGCACCTCGTGCGCAGTCCGCAGCAGCTCGCCGTCGCGCGCGAGCAGGCAGCCGGTCCCGTACGGAAGGAACAGACCCTTGTGCGGGTCGAGGGCAACGGTGTCGGCGCGCTCGATCCCATCGAGCGCCGCGCGGCCACGCGCGGTGAGCTGGAAGAACCCGCCGTACGCGCCATCGACGTGGAACCAAAGGTTCTCCTGCGCACAAACGTCGGCGACAGCGTTCAGCGGGTCAACGACGCCGGTGTTGATCGTGCCCGCGCTTGCGACGACCATGAACGGGCGCAGACCCGCCGCGCGGTCATCCACGATCGCCTGGCGCAAGGGGTCAACGGCGAACCGCAGGTGCTCATCCGTAGGCAGCACACGCACGGCATCGCGCGGTAAACCGGCGATCTGCGCGGCCTTGCCGATGCAGTGGTGAACCTCGTCCGAGACGTACATGCGCGCGCCACGGAAGTCGTCACCTAACCGGGCGCACCGTGCTGCGACCACGGCCGACAGCGTCGACATCGACCCGCCGGGCGTCAGCACCCCCTGCGACCCGGCCGGTAGCCCGAACTGGTCGCAGAGCCAGCGAAGAACGCTCGATTCCATCTGCACGAACGCCGGTGCCGGTGCGGCGACGCCTGTGTAGCGGTTCATCACGCACGCGACGAAGTCGCCAAGCCCTGCGGCGTAGAGGCCGCCGCCAGGGACATAGCCCACGAAACCGCCGTTCGCCGTGTCGAAGCCCTTGCCGCTGGCCTGCTCGACGAGCTCGAGCAGGTCCGTCAGCTCGCCCGGTCCGGCCGGCGGCGCGGACGACAGCCGGGCTAGAAGTGGCTCGACGTCGGTGTAGTCGGAGGTGGGTGCGTCGTAGCGCTCGTTGACGAAACGGCTGAGCAGGTCGACGACGGCGCCCCCCATGGCGCGCATCTCTTCGAGTGGCGGGTCGAAGGGGGAGCGCGTCACGTGGGCGAGGGTACGACCGACTGGTGATACCTGCGGGTCCTCCTATGCGCGGCAAACGCCGCCCAAATGCCGAGAGTGACTACATCGTTGTCGCGTCGGCGTTTTCGGGGCGGACTGCCGACGCGCCGCGGTGGGCGATCACCAGAGGAGCGCGTGGACTCACGTGCACATCCTCACGAGAACTGCGGCTGTTGACGGGCAGATCGAGGCTGCGGGTGGCGGATGTCGCCGTATGCGCGACAAACACCACCCAGATGTGTCTGCGAGTGGCGGCGGCATCGCTCAAGCCGAGCGAATTTCGGTGGGCGCCCCCGGCAGTGTCTGAGTTCATCACATAGTTCGCACGTGTCTCGCGACATCGTTCGCACCCTCTCCACGGGGGTGCCTCGTGTCGATCGCTCGTTTGGTCATCACCGCTGTCGTGACCGAAGGACGCAGCAAGAGCGAGGTGGCTCGCGACTACCGGGTCTCGCGGCGGTGGGTGCAGAAGCTGCTGCTGCGCTACGCCGCCGAGGGTGAGGCAGCGTTCACCCGGCGCTCGCGGCGGCCGATCCGGAGCCCGCAGCGCACCCCGGCGCAGCTCGAGGACGAGATCGTGGCGCTGCGCAAGGAGCTCGCACGAGCCGGCCACGACGCGGGCGCGGCGACCATCGCGTTCCACCTGGCTTCCCGCCACGGCGGCGCCCCGGCGGTGTCCACGATCTGGCGCATCCTCGTCGAGCGCGGGTTCGTCACCCCGCAGCCGCACAAGCGCCCGCGCTCGTCGTGGACGCGTTTCGAGGCCGACCAGCCCAACGAGCGCTGGCAGGCCGACGTCACCCACTGGCGCCTCGCCGACGGCACCGAGGTGGAGGTCTGTAACCAGCTCGACGACCACTCGCGATTCTGCGTCGGCTCGGACGCCGCAGTAGTCGTCAACGGCCCGGCCCTGGACGCCATGGTGCGCCGATCGACTGCGCGCCATGGGTTTCCGGCTAGCTACCTCACCGACAACGGCGCGGTGTTCACCGGCAGCTACCGCCGCGGCGGGATGGTGAGCTTCGAGCGGCTGCTCGCCGCGAACCGGGTGCGGCTGCGCCACTCGACCCCGTATCACCCGCAGACGTGCGGGAAGGTGGAGCGCTTCCACCAGACGCTCAAGCGCTGGCTCGCGAGGCAACGCCGCGCTCGCAGCGTCAGTGAGCTGCAGCGCCAGCTCGACACCTTCCGCGCCTACTACAACGAGACCCGGCCGCACCGGGCGCTGGGCCGTCGCACACCGGCACAGGCCTACGCCGCGCGCCCGAAGGCGACGCCGGACGCCGCCGCGTTCACCGCTCCGCGGCACCACCGCGTCCGCCACGACCGGATCGACAAGGCCGGTGTCGTCACGCTGCGGCACAACAGCCGGCTGCACCACATCGGAGTGGGTCGGGGACACGCGGGAACGCACGTCCGGTTGCTCGTCGATGAGCTGCACGTCCGGGTCATCACCGAGGACGGCGAGCTGCTCCGCGAGCTCACCTTGGATCCGACCCGGGACTACCAACCGCAAGCGAAAACGTGAACGATGTCGCGCTACAGGTGCGAACGATGTCGCGAGACATCACAAGGGCGCCCCCGGCAGGATTCGAACCTGCGCACCCGCCTCCGGAGGGCGGTGCTCTATCCCCTGAGCTACGGGGGCCGCGGGACGGCCGATACTACTGACCATGTCCCGTGACCCCGCCCGCATCCTCGTCGTCGACGACGACGAGGTGATACGCCAACTCGTCGTGGTCAACCTCGAGCTCGAGGGCTTCGAGGTCTTCACTGCTATCGACGGCGAAGACGCGATTGAGAAGGCGAAAGACCTACAGCCCGACGTTGTCACCCTCGACGTGATGATGCCGAGGCTCGACGGCTGGGACACCGCCGCGCGGCTGCGCGGTGACCCGCAGACCGCGGACATCAAGCTGGTCCTCGTGAGCGCCCGCGCGCAGGAGGCGGATATCCGCCGGGGCAACAACCTCGGTGTTGACGCCTATCTGACGAAGCCGTTCGATCCCGACGAGCTCATCGCCGTCGTACGCCGGCTCGCTGCCGACGCGGCTCCGTGACGCCCTCGGGTTGCCGCTAGCTCAGTACGGCGGGATGCACTGCGGGAGCTTCGGGAAGTGGCGGAGCGCCTCGCAGACCACGTCACCCGGCCCACCGCCCGGCGGACACGACTCCGGCTGACACGCCGAGGCCGGCGTGACCGTGGCGGCGACGCCCAGTGTCGTGAAGCCGGTGGTCAGGACGGCGACGAGAAGAGTGCGCATGCGACGCGACATTCGCGATCCTCCAACAACGGTGGTGGTGGCCATTCATAGCCGACTACGGCCCGCGGGACCACCGGATCGCGCACATTTCCCGCGATAGCCTCGCTCGGTGACCCCCGCGGAACTGGCCGACGTTGTGCGCGCTACGGTCGCGAGTCTCGTGGACGCCGGCGAGCTCGCGCCGCCGGCGCCGAGTGCCATCACGGTCGAGCGGCCGCGGCAGAAGGAACACGGTGACTACGCGACCAACGTCGCGTTGCAGCTCGCCAAGAACGCGGGGCGGCCGCCGCGGGAGCTCGCGGAGTCGATCGCGACGCGCCTGCGCGCCGCCGACGGGATCGCCACCGTCGACGTCGCCGGTCCGGGCTTCCTCAACATTCGGCTCGACGAGTCGGCACTGGGCGAGCTCGCGCGCCACGTCGTCACGGCCGGTGACCGGTACGGCCACACCGAGCACAACAGCGGACAGCGACTCAACCTGGAGTTCGTGAGCGCCAACCCGACTGGGCCCGTGCACGTTGGTGCGACCAGGTGGGCCGCCGTTGGCGACGCGCTGGGCCGGCTGCTCGAGGCATCCGGGGCGAGCGTCACGCGCGAGTACTACTTCAACGACGTCGGCGGGCAGATCGACACGTTCGCCGAGTCGCTCTTTGCGCGGGCCCGCCAGGCGCACGGCGTCGACGTCGAGTTGCCCGACGACGCCTACGAGGGCGCCTACGTCGCCGAGCTCGCGGCCCGGATCGCGTCCGACAACCCAGGCGTGCTCGAGGAGCCCGCCGAGAAGGCGGTCGAGGTCTTCCGCCGCGACGGTGTGGCGCTCATGGTCGAGTCGATCAAGGCGAGCCTTGAGACGTTCCGCGTGCATTTCGATGTCTGGTTCCTGGAGCGGTCGCTGCACGAGTCCGGTGCTGTCGACGCGGCGGTCGCGAGGTTGCGAGAGCACAGGCATGTCTACGACGGCGACGGCGCGGTGTGGCTGCGCACGACCGACTTCGGCGACGACAAGGACCGCGTCCTGGTGCGCTCCGGGGGCGAACCGACGTATTTCGCCAAGGACGCGGCCTACTACCTGGACAAGCGCAACCGCGGGTTCGACCGTGTCGTGATCATGCTCGGCGCCGACCACCACGGCTACATCGGCCGGATGCGAGCGATGGTCGCGTGCTTCGGCGACAACCCCGACGAGACGCTCGAGCTGCTCGTCGGCCAGCTCGTCAACCTCGTGCGCGGCGGCGAGCCGGTCCGAATGAGCAAGCGCGCCGGCAACTTCGTGACGCTCGACGACCTCATCGAGGTGGTGGGCGTTGATGCCGCGCGCTACACGCTGGCTCGCTCGAGCGTTGACTCGCCGATGGACCTCGACGTCGACTTCGTCACGCGGCAGGACCCGGAGAACCCTGTCTTCTACGTCCAGTACGCGCACGCACGTATCGCCTCACTCCTCCGACATGCGAGTGACCTCGGCATCGAGCGCGGCGACCTGGCCGACTTCGACCCGGCGCTGCTCAGCCACGAGCGCGAGGCTGCCCTTCTCGGGTCGCTCGGCGACTTTCCGCGGGTCGTGACAAGCGCGGCGACCCTCCGCGAGCCGCATCGCGTCGCGCGGTACCTCGAGGACCTGGCCGGCGCGTACCACCGGTTCTACGACGCCTGCCGCGTGCTGCCCGGCGCCGACACCGCACCGGATCCCGCGGTGACGCGCGCGCGTCTCGTGCTGTGCGAGGCGACGCGGGTCGTGCTGGCCAACGGACTGGCGCTCCTCGGCGTCACCGCGCCGCAGCGGATGTGACCGTGCTCGAACCAGCGGTATGGCCAGCCAGCGCCACCACGGATGACGGCATCCTGCGCATCGGCGGGCTGCCCGTGACCGAGCTGGCCGCGGAGTTCGGCACACCGGCGTTCGTCGTGGACGAGGCCGACTTCCGCGCACGTTGCCGGTCATGGCGAGACGCCTTCAACGACGGCGACGTCTTTTACGCCGGGAAGGCCTTCCTCTGCACGGCCGTGGCGCGCTGGGTCGCCGCCGACGGCCTCGGTATCGACGTCTGCACGGGCGGCGAGCTGGCCGTCGCGTTGCGCGCCGAGTTTCCGACCGAGCGCATCGTCTTTCACGGCAACAACAAGTCGACCGCCGAGTTGCGGCGTGCCGTCGAGGTTGGCGTCGGACGCGTCGTGATCGACTCGTTCGAGGAGATCGACCGGCTGAGCGCCGTTGCGGCGGCCGCCGGTGTGACGCAGCGCGTGCTCATCCGGGTCACTCCCGGCGTAGAGGCGCACACGCACGAGTACGTCGCGACGGGGCTCGAGGACCAGAAGTTCGGGTTCTCGCTCGCGTCCGGCGCCGCGGCGGAAGCAGTGAAAAGAGTGACCGGCGCGCCCGGCCTGCAGCTCGTCGGCTTGCACGCGCACATCGGCTCGCAGATGTTCGAGACGCAAGGTTTCGCGCTCGCCGCGCACCGGATGATCGGTCTGCTCGCAGCGACCGCGCGTGACGGCGCGGATCTGTCCGAGCTCAACCTGGGCGGCGGCCTCGGCATCGCCTACACGAGCGAGGACGCGCCACTCGACGTTGCGGAGGTCGCCGAGCGGTTGCGCGCCGTCGTTGCCAAGGAGTGCGCCGCTGCCGGGGTCGCGACGCCGCGGCTCGCCGTCGAGCCGGGGCGAGCCATCGCGGGCCCGACGACGATCACGCTCTACGAGGTGGGCACCGTCAAGGAGCTGCCAGGCTTGCGCACCTACGTCAGCGTCGACGGCGGGATGAGCGACAACATCCGCACCGTTCTCTATGGCGCGCACTACACCGCGCGGCTCGCGTCGCGTGCGAGTACCGCCGCGCCCCGGACGGTCACGATCTGCGGCAAGCACTGCGAGAGCGGAGACATCGTCGTCCGCGACGTGGCACTCCCTGGCGACCTCGCACCGGGTGACCTGTTAGCAGTGCCCGCATCGGGGGCCTACCACCGTTCGATGGCGAGCAACTACAACCACGTGCCGCGACCACCGGTGATCGCCGTCCGCGACGGGCGCGCCCGCGCCATCGTGCGGCGCGAGACGGAAGATGACCTTCTCCGGCTGGATGCCGACTGATGTCCACGACGACGCGCCCCCCGGTGCGGCTCGCGCTGCTCGGGTGCGGCGTCGTCGGATCTGACGTCGTCCGGCTGCTCGCCGAACACGCCGAGGACCTGCGCGAGCGCGTCGGCGCGCCCATCGAGATCGCCGGCATCGCGGTCCGCACGCTCGACGCGCGGCGCGACGTGCGCGCACCGGTCGCGGTCTTCACGACTGACCCGGCGGCGCTCGCCGTACGCGCCGACATTGACGTCGTCGTCGAGCTCATCGGCGGCGTCGAGCCGGCTCGCACGCTGCTGCTCGCCGCGCTCGGCGCCGGCAAGTCCGTCGTCACCGCGAACAAAGCGCTGCTCGCGACTCACGGCCCGGAGCTGCATGCCGCTGCCGAGGCCGCGGGCACGGACCTCTACTTCGAGGCCGCGGTCGCCGGCGGCATCCCGATCCTGCGCCCGCTCCGCGAGTCGTTGGCGGGGGAGCGGCTGCACCGCGTGACCGGAATCGTCAACGGCACGACCAACTTCATCCTCAGCCGGATGACCGAGACCGCGACGTCGTACGCGGCAGCGCTCGAGGAGGCGCAGGCTCTCGGTTACGCCGAAGCCGACCCGACTGCCGATGTCGACGGGTCCGACGCGGCCGCGAAGGCGGCGATTCTCGCGAGCATCGCGTTCCACACTCGGGTCACGGCCGCCGACGTGCATCGCGAGGGGATCGACGGGGTGACCGCTGCCGACGTCGCGAGCGCCGCGGCGTTCGGCCGCGCCATCAAGCTGCTGGCGATCTGCGAGCGCGATGGCGACGCGGTGAGCGTTCGCGTGCATCCGGCGATGCTGCCGTCGACCCATCCACTCGCGAGCGTGCGTGAGGCCTTCAACGCGGTCTTCGTCGAGGGGCCCGCGGTAGGGCAGCTGATGTTTTACGGTCCCGGCGCAGGTGGTCCCCCGACCGCGACCGCCGTTCTTGGTGACATCGTCGCGGTCTGCCGCAACCGCCTGGCGGGTCAGCGCGGCGTCGGCGAGTCGGCGTACGCCGCGCTGCGCATCCGTCCGATGAGCGAGACGGTCACGCGCTACCACGTGAGCCTCGACGTCGCGGACAAGGCAGGCGTGCTCGCCGCGGTCGCGGGCGCCGTCGCGGAGCACGACGTGTCGATCGCGACCGTCCGGCAGGACGGGCGCGGCGAGGACGCGTCGCTCGTCTTCACGACGCACGCCGCACCCGACGGAGCGCTGGCCGCGACGGTCGACGACCTGCGTCGCCTCGACGTCGTCCGCGCGGTGCGTGGCGTCATGCGAGTCGAGGGCGACGCGACGTGACCACGTCGGTCGCGCAGCTCGCCTCGCCGTGGCCGGGCGTGATCGCCGCCTACGCCGACCGCCTGCCCGTCGACGACCCCGCCACCGCCGTGACGTTGCTCGAGGGCGGGACGCCACTGTTGCGCACCGAACACCTCTCCGCGCTCACCGGTTGCGAGGTCTGGCTCAAGGTCGAGGGCGCGAACCCGACGGGGTCGTTCAAGGACCGCGGCATGACGGTCGCAATCACCAAGGCGGTCGAAGAGGGTGCGCAGGCCGTCATCTGCGCGTCGACGGGCAACACGTCGGCGTCGGCCGCGGCCTACGCCGCCAAGGCCGGCCTGACCTGTGCGGTGCTCGTCCCGAGCGGCAACATCGCACTCGGCAAGCTCGCGCAGGCGCTGGTGCACGGTGCCCGGCTGCTGCAGGTCGACGGCAACTTCGACGACTGCCTGGACGTCGCCCGCGACCTCGCCAAGAACTACGCCGTGACGCTGGTCAACTCGGTCAACCCGTTTCGCATCGAAGGCCAGAAGTCGGCGGCGTTCGAGATCTGCGACGTGCTGGGTGACGCACCCGACGTGCACTGCCTGCCGGTGGGCAACGCGGGCAACATCACGGCGTACTGGAAGGGCTACCGCGAGTACGCCCGTGACGGCGTGACGAAGAAGCTGCCGGTCATGCGCGGTTTCCAGGCGGCGGGTGCCGCACCGCTCGTCACGGGCGAGCGCGTCCTCAACCCGACAACGCTGGCGACCGCGATCCGGATCGGCAACCCCGCGTCGTGGGACACCGCGCTGCTGGCCCGCGACGAGTCGGGCGGCGCGATCGAAGCCGTGACCGACGAGCAGATCCTCGCGGCGTACGACGTGCTCGCGCGCCGTGAAGGCGTGTTCGTCGAACCGGCGTCCGCAGCGAGCGTCGCGGGCCTCCTCGCCGCCGACGCGGCCGGCACGCTGACGCGCGGCCAGCGAGTCGTGTGCACGGTGACCGGCCACGGGTTGAAGGACCCCGACAGCGCGCTGCGCGGCACGCCATCAGCGCAGAGCGTCGCGGTCGACGTCGACGCGATCGCTCGCGCGCTCGAGCTCTAGATGTCCGACGCGCCACCGGAGGTCGCCCCGCGCGGGTATGTGCGGCTCCTGCGCGAGGAGCGCGACTTCCGCCGCGTCTACGCGAGCCAGCTCATCAGCCTCGGCGGCGACTGGTTCGCGGTGATCCCACTGCTCACCCTGCTCGCGCGACTCACCCATGGCGGCCTGTGGGGCGGCCTCGTCCTCGGCGCGGACACCCTCGTCTTTGCGCTCGTCGCGCCGTACGCCGGGACGGTCGTCGACCGGGTCGACCGTCGCCGTCTCATGGTCGGCGCCGACATCGTCTCGGCCGCGCTCGTGCTGCTGCTGCTGCTCGTGCGCTCACCGGCTACCGCGTGGATCGCGGTCCTTGCCATCGGCGGCGTCGCCGCGGTGAAGAGCTTCTACACACCTGCCTCGACGGCCGCGCTGCCCAACCTCGTGCCGCGCGCGGACCTGTCCACCGCGAGCGTCCTCAGCGGCGCGTCGTGGGGCAGCATGCTCGCCGTCGGCGCCGCGCTCGGCGGACTCGTTGCCCTCGCCATCGGGGAGCGCGGCTGCTTCGTGCTCGACGCGCTGTCGTTCCTGCTGTCCGCGTCGCTGACGGCGCGCACGTCCAAGCCGTTCGGGCAGGCGCGTGAGCGCCCGCCGTCGTCGGTGCGTGCGGACCTGCGCGAGACCGTCCACTACGCGCGCAGCGAGCCACGCGTCCTGGCGTTGCTGTGCGTGAAGTTCGGGCCGGGTCTCGGCACCGGCGCCCTCGCGTTGCTGCCGCTCTTCGCGCTCGCCGTCTACCACGTCGGTCCCGCTGGTACCGGTCTGCTCTTCAGCGCCCGCGGCCTCGGTGCGCTCATCGGTCCGCTGGCGTTACGGCGGCTCGTGCTGCGCAACCCGACGACGCTGTGGCCGGTGCTGACGGGGTGCGTGCTCGCCTTCGGCGTCAGCTACATGCTGCTCGCGTTCACGCCGTGGTATGCGGTCGCATTGCTGCTCGTCGCCATTGCCCACTTCGGCGGTGGCGCGAACTGGATCCTGTCGACGTACGCGCTGCAGTCGACGGTCCCAGACCACATCGCCGGACGGGTCTTCAGCGCCGACTACATGATCGCGACGCTCGCCATCGGGTTGAGCCAAACGGTGACCGGCCTGCTCTCCGAGCACTTCGACATCCGGTGGGTCGCGTTCGGTCTCGGCGCGGCAACGGCGTCCTACTCCGTGGCATGGTGGCTCGCGACACGGTCGCTGCGGCGCCCCGCGGCGGCGCTCGCCGCCCAGCGGGACGCGACCGCGGATCGTGACGGCGTAGCAGTGCGTCCGGCAGGAGGCTGACCGCAGGGTGGCTGGTCCGAGCTTCCGCGCCGCGCCGGTTCGGGTGCGGGTGCCGGCGACGAGCGCGAACCTGGGCCCGGGTTTCGATGCGTTCGGTCTCGCCCTCGCTCGTTACGACGAGGTCGTCGTGCGCATCGCGGAGTCGGGCCTGCATCTGGATGTCGCGGGTGAGAGCGCCGAAGACGTCGGCGCGCGGCCCGCGAAAAACCTCGTCGTGCGCGCGCTCCGCGCGACGTTCGACGCGCTCGGCGGCCAGCCGCGCGGGCTCGAGGTGGTCTGCGCTAACCGCATCCCGCACGGCAAGGGTCTCGGCTCGTCGGCGGCGGCGATCGTCGCCGGCGTCACCGCGGCGCGCAACCTCGTGCTCGGCGGCATGCCGGACGACGACGCGTTGGCGGTCGCCGTAGACCTGGAGGGCCACCCAGACAACGTGGCCGCGGCGTTGTACGGCGGCGTGACCGTCGCGTGGCGCGACGAGGGTGCGCGGCCGCGCGCGGTGCGTCTGGAGCCACACCAGCGGCTGCGTCCAGTCGCGTTCGTCCCCGCGTCGCGGTCGTCGACGGCGAAGTCGCGTCGGCTGCTCCCGGAAACCGTGCCGCACACGGACGCGGCCTACAGCGCCGCGCGGGCGGGGCTGCTCACCGAGGCGCTGACCCGGCGGCCAGAGCTGTTGCTAGCCGCGACTGACGACCGGTTGCACCAGCCCTATCGCGCGACGGAGATGCCGCGCAGCGCCGCGCTGGTCGCGTCGTTTCGGGAGCGCGGGATCCCGGCCGTCCTGTCCGGCGGCGGGCCGAGCGTCCTCGCTTTCCTCCTCGATGGCGACAACCTGGCAGCCGACACCCTGGCGAAGGTGCCGCTCGGCCGCGGCGGCTGGGTGCGCACGCCGCTCGCCGTCGACACGACTGGGGCTACCGTCGTAACGACGACGGCCTGATCCCGTCGTACGATGGCGGCCTGATCCCGTCGCACGACGGCGGCCTGATCTCGTCATAGCCGATCGCCTGATCTCCGGCTTTCCGCGGCGCGGAATCTCCGCGGGAGGTTGGTTGTTGCCACAGGTGACAGCGGCGACTACGCTGTGCAACGCACCAGCCCGAGAGATAGCCGGGCTCGTCGTGCTCCAGCCCGCCGGTCACCGGCTCGTGCTGTGCCCACCGGTGACAACAACGGCACCCCGTCGTACTGGTTTCGTCTGACGCACTCAGGTGCAGCAGGCCGGACCACTCGGCGGACGTGCTCAGGGCGAAGCGCTCCGCCGTCCCCGCCGTTGCTCCAGACCGGAGCCCGCACCCAGAGAAGAACAAGCGCCGATCCGGCGCAGAACGAAACCTCGGAAGGACCAATTCGTTGAGCGAAACAACCGACGTCGCGGCGCCAGCTGCCGCTGACGGCGCCACGCGCACCCGCCGCGCCCGTAGTGCTGACAAGGGGCTGGCCGGCATGGTGCTGGCGGAGCTGCAGACCATGGGCAGCGGCCTCGGCGTCACCGGCATCAGCCGGATGCGCAAAGGCGAGCTCATCGCCGCGATCGAGGCGGCACAGTCGGGTCGCGGCGGTACGACAGGGCGCCGCACCGCGGCTAACGGCCAGCGGGCGAGCTCCGCCGCCGTGAGCGACACGTCGGCGGGCGGCAACGGCGCCGTCCAGGCGACTGAGCGCGCGCCGCGTATCAGCGTGGGCGACAGCGCGCCGCGCGGCGAGGGTGGCGACGCGTCAGCCCGCGGCGACGGCGGCCGCGATGGTGACGGGCAGCGCGACCGGGGACCCCGCGACGGGCAGTACGGCGACCGCGACCGCTACCGGCAGCGCCAGGGTGGTCAGCGCCAAGGGGGCCAAGGCGGCCAGCGCCAGGGCGGCGGCCAGGGCCAGGGCGGCGGCCAAGGTCAGGGTGACCGCGTGCCGTCGCAGGTCGGCCACGGGCAGGGTGTCGGCAACTACCAAGGCGACCGCGACGACTTCGGCGGCGGTCGTAGCCGGCGCGGGCGGTTCCGTGAGCGCGGCCGCAACCGCAACCGCGACCGCTTCGGCGGTGACGTCGAGCCGGTGATCCGCGAGGACGACGTGCTCGTCCCGGTCGCGGGGATCCTCGACATCCTGGACAACTACGGCTTCATCCGCACGACCGGCTACCTGCCGGGTCCGAACGACGTCTACGTCTCGTTGTCGCAAGTGCGCCGCTACGGCCTACGCAAGGGCGACGCGGTCACGGGCGCCGTACGACAGCCGCAGGAAGGCGAACGGCGCGACAAGTACAACGCGCTGGTGCGCCTCGACACCGTCAACGGCGTCGACCCGGAGAAGGCGAAGATCCGTCCGGAGTTCAAGGACATGACGCCGCTGTACCCGCAGGACCGGCTGCGTCTCGAGACCGACCCGCAGATGCTGACGACGCGGATCATCGACCTCGTCGCGCCGCTCGGTAAGGGCCAGCGCGGCCTCATCGTCTCGCCGCCGAAGGCCGGCAAGACGATGGTGCTGCAGGCGATCGCCAACGCGATCACCACGAACAACCCCGAGACCCACCTCATGGTCGTGCTCGTCGACGAGCGGCCCGAGGAGGTCACCGACATGCAGCGGTCGGTGAAGGGCGAGGTCATCGCGTCGACGTTCGACCGGCCGGCTGAGGACCACACCATGGTCGCGGAACTGTCGATCGAGCGCGCGAAGCGCCTGGTCGAGCTGGGCCACGACGTCGTCGTCCTGCTCGACTCGATCACCCGGCTGGGCCGCGCCTACAACCTGGCGGCCCCCGCCTCCGGGCGCATCCTCTCCGGTGGTGTCGACTCGACCGCGCTCTACCCGCCGAAGCGCTTCTTCGGCGCCGCGCGCAACATCGAGTTCGGCGGCTCGCTGACGATCCTCGCCACGGCGCTCGTCGAGACGGGCTCGCGCATGGACGAGGTCATCTTCGAAGAGTTCAAGGGCACCGGCAACATGGAGCTCAAGCTCGACCGCAAGCTCGCGGACAAGCGGATCTTCCCCGCCGTAGACGTCGACGCCTCCGGCACCCGCAAGGAAGAGATCCTCATGGGGTCCGACGAGCTGCAGATCGTCTGGAAGCTACGTCGGGTGCTGCACGCGCTCGAGCAGCAGCAAGCCCTTGAGCTGCTCATCGAGAAGATGAAGCAGACGAAGAGCAACGGCGAGTTCCTCATGCAGATCCAAAAGACAACCGCCGAGTAACCGCCCCACCCGACGCCAACCCCGCCCGCCGGGCACCGACCACGCCACCCGCCCGACACCAACCCCGTCCGCCGGGCACTAACCCGGCCCGCCCGGC
>JBHELW010000191.1:0-18807 GCA_046262915.1 Mycobacteriales bacterium
ACGGCGCGTGTCTCGGCGAGCGGGGAGCACGCCGACCTGTCGGCGTACCTGCCGGTGCTGTCCTGACGACGGCGCGCCGGAAGGGATCCCGCCCGCCCGCCGTTACACTTGGTGTCCAAGGCTTCCCCGCCACGTCGCCCGACGAGGAGCCCACCGTGACTGACGGCCCCGGCCGCCAGGACGTCATCCCCCTCGAGTCCGGTCCGAAGGACGCCTGTGGCGTCTTCGGTGCCTGGGCGCCGGACGAGGACGTCGCCAAGCTGGCCTACTACGGCCTCTACGCGCTGCAGCACCGCGGCCAGGAGGCCGCCGGCATCGCGGTCAGCGACGGCAGCAACATCGTCGTCTACAAAGACCTCGGCCTGGTCGCGCAGGTCTTCGACGAGACCACGCTCAACTCGTTCACCGGCCATCTCGCGATCGGGCACACGCGCTACTCCACGACCGGGTCATGCACCTGGGAGAACGCCCAGCCGTCCTTCCGCTTCAGCGAGGCCGCCCGCAGCGGCATCGCCCTGGGACACAACGGCAACCTCACGAACACCCACGCCCTACTCCGCGACGTCAACGGTGGGCGCGACGCGATGGGTGCGACGACCGACACCGACATCATCACCGCGCTGCTCGCGCAGCGGCTGCCCGACGTAACCCTCGAAGACGCCGCCGTCGAGGTGCTCGCGCTCCTGGACGGCGCGTTCTCGCTCGCGTTCATGGACGAGCACACGCTCTACGCCGCGCGGGACCGCCACGGCGTGCGCCCCCTGGTCATGGGTCGGCTGGAGCGTGGCTGGGTGGTCGCGAGCGAGACCGCGGCGCTCGACATCGTCGGCGCGCAGTTCGTGCGCGAGGTCGAGCCCGGCGAGATCGTGGCCATCGACGAGCACGGCGTGCGGTCGCGGACCTTTGCCGAGCCGACGCCGCACGGCTGCCTCTTCGAGTACGTCTACCTCGCGCGTCCGGACACCACCATCTCCGGGCGATCCGTCCACGCAACGCGCGTCGAGGTCGGCCGGCAGCTCGCCCGCGAAGCGCCGGTCGACGCCGACCTGGTCATCCCCGTGCCGGAGTCCGGCGGTCCCGCGGCCGCGGGCTACGCCGAGCAGTCCGGCATCCCGTTCGGCGAGGGGCTCGTCAAGAACCGCTACGTCGGGCGCACGTTCATCCAGCCGTCGCAGACGATCCGCCAGCTCGGTATCCGGCTGAAGCTCAACCCGCTGCGCGAGGTGCTCAAGGGCAAGCGGCTGGTCGTCGTGGATGACTCGATCGTGCGCGGCAACACGCAGCGCGCGCTGGTGCGCATGCTGCGCGAGGCGGGCGCGGCCGAGGTCCACGTGCGCATCACCAGCCCGCCGGTGAAGTGGCCGTGCTTCTACGGGATCGACTTCGCCACGCGCGCGGAGCTGATTGCCAACGGGGTCGGCGTAGAGCAGGTGCGCGACTTCATCGGCGCCGACTCGCTGAACTACGTGTCGATCGAGGGGCTCGTTGCCGCGACCGCACAGCCGATGAGCCGGTTGTGCACCGCGTGCTTCACCGGCGACTACCCCATCGAGCTGCCCGCGGAGAACCTGATCGGCAAGCACGTGCTCGAGGGCATCGAGCGCAGCGTGGCCGCGGCGCCGGAGACCGCCGACGAGCCGCTGCTACCGCTCGCGCCAGGCGTCGGAGCGGCGGACGCGCTAAGCCGTCCGTGACCCCGACCGACCTCGAGGGCGGCGCGTCCTACACCGCTGCCGGGGTCGACATTGATGCCGGGGACCGCGCCGTCGAGCTCATGAAGGCGCGCATCGGCCATGCGTCGCGGCCCGAGGTGCGCGGCGGACTCGGCGGCTTCGCCGGGCTCTTCGAGCTGGACCTCAGTCGGTGGCGGCACCCGGTGCTGGCCAGCTCGACCGACGGCGTTGGGACGAAGGTTGCCATCGCCCAGGCGCTCGACCGACACGACACAATCGGCATCGACCTCGTCGCGATGGTCGTCGACGACCTCGTCGTCTGCGGCGCCGAGCCGCTGTTCCTCCAGGACTACATCGCGTGCGGCCAGGTCGTGCCCGAGCGGATCGCGACGATCGTCGGCGGGATTGCCGACGGCTGTGCGATCGCGGGGTGCGCCCTGCTGGGCGGCGAGACGGCCGAGCATCCCGGACTCATGCCGGACGAGGCCTACGACGTCGCGGCGACCGGTGTCGGTGTCGTCGAGGCGGATCGTATGCTCGGCGCGGACCGGGTCCGTGCGGGCGACGTCGTCGTCGCGCTCGCGTCGAGCGGCTTGCACAGCAACGGCTATGCGTTGGCCCGTCACGTCGTAAAGGTCGCGCGCCTCTCCCTGGACGCGCCGTTGCCGGAGCTCGACGGCCCGCTCGGCGAGGTCTTGCTCACGCCGACGCGCATCTACGCGCGCGACTGCATGTCCCTCATCGACGCGGTCGAGGTGCACGCCTTCGCGCACATCACTGGCGGCGGCCTCGCCGCGAACGTCTCCCGGGTGCTGCCGGACGACGCGGACGCGGTCATCGACCGCACCACCTGGACACCGCCGGCGATCTTCGAGGCGATCCGCGCGCGTGGCGGAGTCGCGCCGGAGGAGATGGAGCGGACGTTCAACCAGGGCATCGGCATGGTGGCGGTCGTCGCGAGAGACGACGCCGACCGCGCGCTCGCGCATCTGGACGCGCATGGCGTGCCGTCGTGGGTGGCCGGCGAGATCGTCGCCGGGTCCGGGCAGTGCCGCCTCGCGGGCACGCACCCGAGCTAGCCGGGGGGGACGGCCGCGGCGGGGTTGGGGCCCCGCTTCCGCTCCCCCCGAGCCTGGGGTTGGGGCCCCAGGCGGGTCAAACTCAGTAAGCGCGGGCGAAGACGACGCGTTTGCCGTACGCCGCGCGCTCTTCGCAGCGCACGCACTGTCCCTCCGCCGCGGGCCCGTCCAGCGGGATGACCCGCGGGGTCGCCGCTGTATCCGCCTTGATGTCGTCCTCGCACTCCGGCCGCCCGCAGTGCAGGGCCACGGCGAAGCCGCGCTCGACCTGCTCGCGGAAGGCGTCCCAGTCGGCGACGTCGGCTGTGTTGTCGCGGCGGTAGCTGTCGGCGCGCGCGATCAGCTCGTCGTGGAACGCGCCCAACCGCGTGGGCAGCGACGCCGCGACCTCGCCAAGCGCGACCGTTTCCTTCTCCGACCGGAGCCGCGACGCGACCGCCACCGTGCTGGCGGCGAGGTCTCGGGGGCCGAGCTCGATGCGCAGCGGGGCCCCCTTGAGCTCCCAGTCGTTGAACTTGAACCCCGGCGACGCCTCTCGCCGGTCGACATGCGCTCGGACGCCGAGCGTGGCCGCATCGTCCGCGAGACGTTGCGCGGCGGCGTCGACCGCCGCGACGTCGTCGCCCCGACCGATCGGCACGATCACGACCTGGTGCGGGGCGAGCGCGGGTGGCAGGACCAGGCCGCGGTCGTCGCCGTGGCCCATGATCACCGCGCCGACCATCCGTGTGCTCATGCCCCAAGACGTCGTGTGGCACAGCCGGCGCACCCCGGCCGCGTCTTGGTAGGCGATGTCGAACGCGTGCGCGAAGTTGGTGCCGAGGTAGTGCGAGGTGCCCGCCTGCAGCGCCTTGCCGTCGCGCATCATGCCTTCGATGGCATACGTCCGGACGGCGCCCGCGAAGCGCTCGCCCGGCGTCTTCTCGCCCGAGACCACCGGCAGTCCGCACACGTCGCGCGCGACTTCGACGTAGACGTCGAGCATCTGGCTCGTCTCGCGCATCGCGTCCGCCTCGTCGGCGTGCGCCGTGTGGCCTTCCTGCCACAGGAACTCGGTCGTCCGCAGGAACAGCCGCGGTCGCATCTCCCACCGGACGACGTTGGCCCACTGGTTGAGCAGCAGCGGCAGGTCGCGGTGCGACGAGATCCAGCGCCGCATCATCTCGCCGATCACGGTCTCAGACGTCGGGCGTACGACGAACGGTTCCTCGAGGTCCTTGCCGCCCGCGTGCGTGACCACGGCGAGCTCGGGGCTGAACCCCTCGACGTGCTCCGCCTCGCGCTCGAGGTAGCTCATCGGGATGAACAGCGGAAAGTAGGCGTTGACGTGGCCGGTGGCCTTGAACCGGCGGTCGAGCTCAGCCTGGAGGAGCTCCCAGATCCGGAAGCCGTAGGGCCGGATGACCATCGTGCCCTTGACCGGGCCACGGTCGGCCAGCTCCGCCTTGGCGACGAGCTCGTTGTACCAGGCGGAGAAGTCCTCGCCCTGCGGCGTGACGCCGAGCTGGTTACGCGTGCTCAGGCTTCCGCCTCGTCGTCGTCATCCTCGTCGTCGTCGACGTCGTCCCCGAGCGCGCCGCTAGGCAGCGGGTTGACCGGGGTGCCGTCCGCGTTGAGCTCCGCGCGCAGCCGGTCGAGGTCCGTGCCAAAGGTTGAGTACTTGAGGTCACGCGCGATGCGCGTCTGCTTCGCCTTGGCCCGACCGCGACCCATCGGCGTTCTCCTCTACCAGCCCGGAGAGGTCGAGGGTAGCGCGACCCGGCGGTGCCCTCGGCAGGGATTCCGGCCGTAACGGTCGAATCCCAGGCGCGACGACCCTGTCTCCCGAGGAGTTCTCCTGATGCGTACCCGTGTGGCTGCGGCGGTTGCTGCGACGCTTGCGCTGTTGCCGATCGCGCAGAGCCACGCCGGCGGCCCGGTCCTCGACGGCAAGAAGCGCACGAAGATCGAGTGGACCGGGACGATGACGCCGCAGCAGAACGTCACGACGGTGATGGGCTACGACCCGACGACGTGCACGCCCGCCGACTGTGCGGTCAAGGGCTTCGTCTTCAAGCCCGCCAAGGGCGTGACGGGCAACATCCTCTTCGCGATCAAGTGGACGATCCCCAACGAGGACGTCGACCTGTTCATCATCGACGCCAAGGGCGGCATCGTCGCGCAGTGCGCCGGGTTCGGCGGCACGGGCGAGGCGCTGATCTTGCCGCAGGACACGCTGGTGGCCGGCAAGAGCTACCAGGCGGTCGCGCACTACTTCCTGACGGCGCAAGACACGGTCAAGGGAATCGTCGAGTTCCCGACCGCCGAGACGACCAACTTCAAAGGGGTGCCGCAACCCGACCCGACGGTCGGCCAGGTTCTTTGCGTCCTCGACGGCACGATTCGCTAGCCGCACGACTTTCCAACTACCAGGGGGTATCTCACATGCGTATCCGTCACTCTGCCGCCGCTGCGTTCGGCGTCGTGCTCATGAGCGCGTCACTCGGCCATGCCGCCACACCGAAGCCCGCAACGATCGACGGGGTGAAGGTGAAGAGCATCACCTGGGAGACCCCCGTGGCGGCACAGCAGCACTTGACGTGGACTGTGGATGGTGTTGACACGAAGTCGTGCACCGCCGAATGTGACGTGAAGCCGTTCGTCTATAAGCCGGCCGCCAGTGCCAAGGGCACGCTGTCGGTTCTCATCAAGTGGGCAAGCGACACGACCACCGACATCGACCTGTACGTGATCGACGCCGATGGCAAGGACATCGCTCACTGCGGCGGCGGGCACGGGACCGGCGAAATCGTGTCGATTCCGATGGAGAAGCTCGTCAGCGGGCAGACCTACCGTGTCGTCTCGGCTTACTACAACGTCACCACTGCGGAGACGTTGAAGGGCAAGATCGACTTCCCGTCGACGTACACCCCGACGTCGCCGGTCATCGACGACCCGAACTTCGGATGCAGCCAGGACGGCTCGAGCGCGTAGCCGCTCAGGCCGGTAGCCACACCCCGCGGAGCCGTCCGACCTCGCTCATCCGACGTTCGGCGAGCCGGTCGGCGGCCGCCGCGGGCGGCACACCCTCGTCACTCGCGATGCGGAAGACGCGACACGTCGTGTCATAGATGCCGGCCGCCTTCGTCCGGGCGCGTGGCTCGGAGTAGCCCTCGATTTCGTCCGCGACCTGGATTAGGCCGCCGGAGTTCACGACGTAGTCCGGTGCGTAGAGGATCCCGCGGTCGGCGACGAGCTTCTCTACGCCGGGATGCGCGAGCTGGTTGTTAGCCGCGCCGCACACGACCTGCGCTTGGAGCACCGGAACCGTGTCGTCGTCCAACGCGCCGCCGAGCGCGCACGGCGCGTAGACGTCCATCGCGGTGGTGACGAGCGCGTCGGGCGGCACCGCGTCGACATCGGGGTGCGCCGCCTGCACGGCCGCAACGGCGTCCGCGTTCACATCCGCCACGACCACCGACGCGCCATCGTCCACGAGATGCTCGACGAGGTGCCGGCCCACCTTCCCCACCCCCGCTACGCCGACCCGCCGCCCGCGCAGCGTCGGCTGACCCCAGACCTGCTCGGCCGCCGCACGCATGCCCTGGAACACGCCGTAGGCAGTGAGGATGGACGAGTCGCCCGCGCCGCCGTGCTCCGGCGAGCGACCGGTCACGAACGCACACTCGCGGGCGATGACGTCCATGTCCTGCACGTAGGTGCCCACGTCGCACGCGGTGATGTAGCGGCCATGCAGCGACTGGACGAAACGGCCGTACGCCCGCAGCAGCGCCTCGGACTTCTGTGTCGTCGGATCGCCGATGATGACCGCTTTGCCGCCGCCGAGGTCGAGCCCGGCGCAGGCGGCCTTGTACGCCATCGCGCGCGAGAGGTTCAGGACGTCCTCGAGCGCCTCCGCCTCGTCGGCGTAGGGGTAGAAGCGGGTGCCGCCGAGCGCCGGCCCAAGAGCCGTGGAGTAGATCGCGATGATCGCGCGCAGGCCCGAGGCGCGGTCCTGGCAGTAGACGACCTGCTCATGTCCTGAGCTGCGGGCGAATACGCCGGGACCGTCCACGGGCGATGCGCGCATGCGAGCGTGCTCCTTGGCTGGGGGGCGACGCCCCGACGCTGCGGGAGTTCTACCCAACCACGCCGGTCCGCTATCCGGGGCCTCCCGGCCATACCGGAGCCGCGCGGCGGCGTGACAGGATCGGCTCGTGGCCGGCTACTCGTCGTACTTGCGCGTCTACGAGCCGATCACCGCGTTTCCCGCCGCTGAGCGCCGTCGGTGGGAGCAGTTCTTCCGCTCGCGCCCCGCACCGGACCCCGCGCTCGCGGTGCGCAACGAGCATCGCGCGGCGCTCGTGCAGGCCATCGGGCTGCCACCGCGCGTGGATGTCGACCAGGCCTTCATCCACCGACGCGACGGCGTCACGTACGTCTGCCCCTGGCGCACTGACGTGCGCAGCTGGCAGGCGGTGACCGACTTCCGGCGTGAGCTACCGGACGTCATCGCCGACGCGTTCATCCCGCGCGCGACCGCCGAACGCGCGGCCCGCGAGCTCGAGCAATGGCGACGTGCCGACCCGCCCTTGAAGCTGCACATCCTCAGCGCGACGTGGGAGGTGCCGACGCGCTGGTTCCTGCCGTTCGAGGGTGAGGAGCGCGTGCTCCGACTCGCGCCCGAGCGTTCGCTGACGTACGTCACGGCGATGGGCAACGCCCGACGCCGGATCGCCCGTGGGCTTGCCGTCCTGCGCCGCACGATGGAGGACGGGCCACTCCTCGACGGTGTCGACGAGCTCGGCGACTGGCTCGAGGACTACCACCCGCGGTCGCTCGTCGAGCTCGACTACGGCGGGCTCGTGTCCCTCTTCACCGACGACGAGCTCTACGACGACGAGTCGGCCGCCGATGTTGCGCATGCCATCGCGTCACTCGCGGCCGGCGACTCCGAGGAGGCGGTCGTTGCGTACCGGCGGCTGAGTGACCGTTGGGGCTCGGTCCGGGGCGTCGAAGCGGCGAACTAACGCGTGCGCGCGGGACCCAGCTAGTCAGTCGTAACCGGACAAATATCACCCGGCCGGGCCATGTGGTCGCGCGCGCGGCCGGCCGATCAAAAGGGTGCGGCGCCAAACGGGCCCCGCGGGAGAGGACCCTTGATGAGCACGACGACGACGCAGCCGAACGCGGAAGACCTGCTGCTCACGCCAGCCGAGGTGGCCAAGCTCTTCCGTGTCGACCCCAAGACCGTCACCCGCTGGGCGAAGGCCGGCAAGCTCAGCGTGGTCCGCACCCTCGGCGGGCATCGCCGGTACCGCGACGCAGAGGTCCGGCAGATCCTCGCCGGCATCCCGCGGCAGCGCGACTCGGCGTAGCGCGCGGCCACGCCGTCGCGCCGTCGCGCCGTGGCGCGCAGCACACTCGGTGGGCAGGGGCGGGGTCGAACCGCCGACCTCACGCTTTTCAGGCGCGCGCTCGTACCGACTGAGCTACCTGCCCTCGCCGACCTGCGTGTGACGCGCAGGCCGAGCGGTCCCGACGGGATTCGAACCCGCGACCTCCGCCTTGACAGGGCGGCGTGCACTCCAGACTGCACTACGGGACCTGGCGGCTCCGGAGCGGAGCCCGGACGATGGTACCGACGGGGTGCGTCGTGCCCCCAACGGGATTCGAACCCGTGCCGCCGCCTTGAAAGGGCGGTGTCCTAGGCCGCTAGACGATGGGGGCGGCGCCGCGCCGACGATACGGCGCAGCGATGAAGTTCACCCGATTGCTCGCGATTTCAGGCGCGCGGCGTGGGTACTCCCCGGTGCGCACAGCGCGGACCTAGACCCGTCCGCCCCAGCGACGGCTCCCCAGCGGCCGTCCGCTTGGGCGCCTAGCCAGCGAGCGGCCTCATGTCTTCCCCATCACGAGCGCTCCCGCCGTAGCGCCGACTTGCGGCTCTCTCCCAATCCCCACCGCTGACCCCTGCTCCGGAAAGCGTCGCACTCATGAATCGTCTGCTGGAACATCCCGCGCGACACGCGCGCAACGCAGTGCTCATCACGAGTCTGGGGATTGGCCTCGTCGTCGGGAGCGCGCCTGCGGCGTTCGCTGCGGGCACGTCGACGCTGTCGACGTCGAGTGACACCACCTCGATCTACGGCAACAACCCGAACGCCGGCTGTTACCCGTCGCACGACAGCGATACCGGGCACGGCGCGAACCAGAGCTCGCCGACGAACCCGTACGAGAACACCTGCTTGCCCGCCCATGAGCCGGGCAACGGCAGCGAAACCGGGCTCGCCGTCGGCCAGCCCAACGCGGGCGGCGTCGGCAATGCCGACGACAAGTACCCGCCGGGCCAGGCGCCGAACGGCAGCGACCACAACGCGGGATACGAGTGCGACCGCAACCAGGGCGTTGGCAAGGAAGACCCCGCCCACACTGGATGTCTTGCGACGCCGAGTGCTTCGCCCACGTCGTCGTCGACACCAGCACCGTCGCCATCGGCCAGCCCCACACCAGGCAACGGCGGAGCCTGCAGCGTCGGCCGGAGCATGCCCGCGGCGACCCCGTTTGTCGACAAGCGGAACGGGAAATCGTGCTCCGGCGCGGTCGGGTCAAGCCCGGCGCCTACGACCTCCGCGCCAACCGGAAGTCCGTCCCCGGCCGTGACCCCGCCGGGGACGGGTGGTGGCGGCAATGGCGGCAATGTCGCCTGCGCATCCGGGCTGGAATCACTCAAGCTTGACCCGCCCGCGGCCGGCACCTTCAGGCAGGGCGCCTTCACCGTGACCGTGTCGAGCCTCACTGGCACGTCGTTCAGCTGGAGCGCGAACTCCCTGACCACCGTGTTGGTTAAGGGCGGAACGGCGACCACGACCTACGCGCCGGCGACGAGCGGCACCGCGCTCTCGCCGCTGAACCCGCACAACGGCGGCCGGTACGGCATCAGCCACATCACGTTCTGCTACGTCGGCACCACCGCGACGCCGAGCCCGTCGACGAGTCCCTGCCCGGCGATCAACATGGTTGACCTTGACGGCGACGGCTTCGCTGAGTGCGTGCCACCAGCCGGCGGAGGGTCCGGATCCGGAGGCACCGCCGGAAGCGCACTCTTCTGCGTCGGGTTGCCGATGACGTTGGACTACAACGGCGACGGCCGCATCGACCAGCTCGACTGCGCCGCGCTGGCCGGCGGTGACACCAGCGGCTCGCCAATCGTCTGCGCGTCCGGCCTGCCGATGACCGCCGACGTCAACGGCGACGGCCGCATCGACGCGGCCGACTGCACGGCCACGCCTCCGGGCGGCGGCACCAGCGGCGGCACCGGGCCCAGCCCGGGCAGCCCCGTCGTCTGCGCCACCACCGGCCAGCCGATGACGCTCGACCTCAACGCCGACGGGCGGATCGACCAGCTCGACTGCACCGCCCTCGCCGGTGGGGACACCACCGGCTCGCCGATCGTCTGCGCGTCCGGCCTGCCGATGACCGCCGACGTCAACCGCGACGGCCGCATCGACGCGGCCGACTGCACGGCCACCCCGCCCGGCGGCGGCAACAACCCGCCGGGCGGCGGTACGCCCAGCACCGGCACGCCAATCGTCTGCGTCGGCCTTCCGATGACGCTGGACTACAACGGCGACGGCCGCATCGACGCGGCCGACTGCACGGCCACCCCGCCCGGCGGCAACACCGGCGGCGGCCCCGGGCCCGGCCCGGGCAGCCCCGTCGTCTGCGCCAGCACCGGCCAGCCGATGACCCTCGACCTCAACGGCGACGGCCGCATCGACGCGGCGGACTGCGCCGCGCTCGCGGCCGGCGACACCACCGGCACCCCGATCGTCTGCGCGTCCGGCTTGCCGATGACCGCCGACGTCAACGGTGACGGCCGCATCGACGCGGCCGACTGCACGGCCACCCCGCCCGGCGGCAACACCGGCGGCGGCACCGGGCCCGGCCCGGGCAGCCCCGTCGTCTGCGTCGGCCTTCCGATGACGCTGGACTACAACGGCGACGGCCGCATCGACCAGCTCGACTGCGCCGCGCTCGCGGCCGGCGACACCACCGGCACCCCGATCGTCTGCGCGTCCGGCCTGCCGATGACCGTCGACGTCAACGGCGACGGCCGCATCGACGCGGCCGACTGCACGGCCACCCCGCCCGGCACCGGCGGCGACAACGGCACCGGCCACGCCGGCGGCGGCACCGGGCCCGGCCCGGGCAGCCCCGTCGTGTGCGCCAGCACCGGTCAGCCGATGACGCTGGACCTCAACGGCGACGGCCGCATCGACCAACTCGACTGCGCCGCGCTCGCCGCCGGCGACACCACCGGCTCGCCGATCGTCTGCGCGTCCGGCCTGCCGATGACCGTCGACGTCAATGGCGACGGGCGCATCGACGCGGCCGACTGCGCCGCCACCTCACCCGGCAACGGCGGCACCGGGCCCAGCCCGGGCAGCCCCGTCGTCTGCGCCACCACCGGCCAGCCGATGACCCTCGACCTCAACGGCGACGGCCGCATCGACCAGCTCGACTGCGCCGCGCTCGCCGCCGGCGACACCACCGGCACCCCGATCGTCTGCGCGTCCGGCCTGCCGATGACCGCCGACGTCAACGGCGACGGCCGCATCGACGCGGCCGACTGCACGGCCACCCCGCCCGGCACCGGCGGCGACAACGGCACCGGCCACGCCGGCGGCACCGGGCCCGGCCCGGGCAGCCCCGTCGTGTGCGCCAGCACCGGCCAGCCGATGACCCTCGACCTCAACGGCGACGGCCGCATCGACGCGGCGGACTGCGCCGCGCTCGCGGCCGGCGGCACCACCGGCACCCCGATCGTCTGCGCGTCCGGCTTGCCGATGACCGCCGACGTCAACGGGGACGGCCGCATCGACGCGGCTGACTGTGTTGTCGTTGCTGCGCAGTTGCCGTCAGGGCCCTTGGGTGCGCTCACTCTGGCGCTCACCGCACCGAGCCCGAACGCGGCGGCGATCGACGCGGCGCTCACCGCGTTCGTCGCCGGCGCCGGCGCGAGCCCGGCGCAACAGGCCGCGGCCGCTCCGGTCATCGACGCGCTGGCTGCGGCGCTCGCCGTGGCCGACCCCGACCCGGCGCTCGTCCGGGCCTTGCTCGACCAGCTCGTCACCGCGCTCGGCGCCACCCCGGCCGAGCTCGCCGCGCTCGACCCGCTGCTCGACGGTCTCGTCGCCCAGCTCACCGCCGACACGTCCGACCCCGCGACGGTGGCTGCGCTGCTCGGCGGGCTCTCGGGCGCGCTTGCGGCCGTGAGCGCCGCGGAGCCAGCCGCCGCACTGTCCGCCGGGCCGGTGGGTGCGCTCACCCTGGCGCTCACGGCACCGAGCCCGAACACGGCGGCCATCGACGCGGCTCTCACCGCGTTCGTCGCCGGCACCGGCGCGAACCCGGCGCAACAGGCCGCGGCCGCTCCGGTCATCGACGCGCTGGCCGCGGTGCTTGCCGGGCCAAACCCCGACCCGGCGACGGTCTCGGCACTGCTCGACCAGCTCCTCACCGCGGCTGGGGCAACCCCGGCCGAGCTCGCGGCGGTAAGTGCGCTTGCGGATCAACTCAGTGCCGAACTCGCGAACCCTGCTCCTTCCCCCGCTGTCGTTGCCGCGCTGCTGAGCGCCATCTCAGCGGTGCTCAGCGAAACGCCCCCCGCAGGGGTGACGGCAGGCGGAACGATCAATCCCGTGCAAGTGGGGACGCCAGTCGGCGGTGGTCCCGTTCGGCCAGTCATGGTCGGTACCGGCATCACGCCCGCAACGGGTTCGCCGAGTGGCGGTGCGACAGTTCTTGGCACGAAGCTCACCCGCGGGGGCGCATCGGCGACCGCGCTTGCGTCACGCCGCGCGAGCGGCCAACTCCCAAGAACCGGGACAGCCCTCCTTCTCGCCGCTCTCTTCGGCGTGCTCCTCGTCGTAGCCGGGACGGCCGCGTTGAATGGCGCCGGGCTCGTGCGTGCGGCGCCGCTGTCGCGTCGTAGCCCGGGCCTGGCGACGCGCGCACCCGAGCACAGCGATCGGCGCGAGCGTGATCGGCGCGAGCGTGATCGGCGCGAACGTGATCGGCGCGTTGCCACTGCCCAGGGTGCGCTTTGACCACCGCGCGCTCCGTAGATGAGGCAGCGAGGCCCGACGATTTCGGCGCTTGTGCGTGGGCCGGGAGAGGGTCGAACTCTCATCTCTCAACTTAAAAGGTTGGTGCTCTGCCATTGAGCTACCGGCCCGATGGCGAAACCCTAGTGACGGCTCGACGACTTCTCGTCGTACGGTCTGCGCATGCTGCGTCGTGCGAGTCAGCTCTGCATGTCTGCGATCTTCGTCAGCGGCGGCATCGACGTGCTGCGCAATCCGGCGCCGCGGGTAGCGAAAGCGGAAGCGCTCGGCGTACCGCATCCCGAAGAAGCCACCAAGGCGAACGCGACCGCGATGATCGTCTGCGGGACGGCGCTCGCCGCAGATGTGCTGCCGAGAACCTCCGCGCTCGTCCTGGCCGGCTGCCTCGTCCCGACGACGCTCGCCGGTCACCCGTTCTGGCAGGAGACCGACAAGACCGTTCGCGCCGGACAACAAGCGCACTTCCTGAAGAACGTCGGGCTGTTCGGCGGGCTGCTGGCGATCGCGACCCGGGGTCGCCGCTCAGAAGGTGATCGGCGTCTCGTAGGTCGCGCCCGGACCGAGCTCGTCAGCGAGTGAGAAGCCCGTGAGGTCGTAGACGCCGCTCTTGAGCCGGCGGCCCTGCTCGTCGACCTGATCCCACCGCACGCTCCATTGCGCGCACGACATCTCGCCTACGGTGACGACCTGCGGCGTGTCGTCGAAGCGCTGACCGCGCGACCACGTCCACAAGGTCTGCTTGCCCTTGCGGATCGTGAAGTCGACCTCCTGGCTCGTCGGGAACGACATGATGCTGGCGCTTTCGCCGTACTCGCGGCAGGCCTGCAGCCGCAGGTCCGACCAGTCGGCGCCCTGGCTGCTGGAGGACACGCGCAGGCACCAGCCGCTGCCGACCGATCGGCCGCCGGTCAGCAGGCCGCAGGTTGGCTCGTAGTTCGTCGTCATGGTGGCTGTCGCGGGCCACTTCTTCGTCGTGCGGTTCTTGCTCGACGAGTACGGGTCGTTGCCACGGGCCGAGCCGGGGTCACTCGGTGCGTGCGGCGCACGCACCCCCGGTGGCGCGAGGCGCGCCGCCGCTTTGTCGCCGGCCGCTGTCGCCGGGCCGAGCGCGGTCATTGGCAGGTCTGCGTCGCCCGTCGCGACGTCGCCGTCGCCGCGACCGTTGCGGTCCAGGCCCGGCTGGTTGGTCACCGACGGCCCGTCGATGCCGAGACGCACGGGCGCATGGATCCCGTCGAGCGCTCCGCTCGTGACCAGTGCTACGGCGAGAGCACCGCTCAGCGCGCTCGTCCCGATGCCGCGCCGACGCTTGCGCCGGCGCCCCTCGGCGTACGCGCTGTCGAACCCGCCCGCCGCGGGCGCGAGCGGACGGAACGGCGCGCGCGGCAGACCGTCGCCGAAATCACCGAAGCCGAACGTCGCGACGTCAGTCACGGTGACCCTCCATCGCCGTGAGCAGCAGCGCGCGCGCCTCGAACAACCGCCGTTTGATCGTCCCGACGGGGCGCCGCAACAGCGCCGCGACCTCGCTGACGGGCAGGTCTGCGTAGTAGTGCAGCAGCACCGCCTCGCGGTGGTGCTCCGGCAGCCGCTCGACGAGGTCTCGCAACCACGGGTCGTGCTCTAACGAGGCGTGCTCCGTGCCGTAGCCGATCGACGAGACCAGCTCCCGCTCCCGCTTCGAACGACGCCAGTGGTCGCGCGCGAGGTTGGTCGCGACGTAATAGACGTAGGCACGTGGCTCGCGCACCCCGAACCAGCGGGCGAAGAGCCGGGTGAACGCCTCCTGCGCGAACTCGCGGGCGGTCTGCTCGTTGCCCACGAGAGAGAGCAGGTAGCCGGCGAGCGACGGGAAGTCGGCCGTGTACAGAGCGCGAAACTCCTCCTCGCGGCTCCGCGAAATGGGCGCGGCGAAGTCAGCCGGGTGCGCGAGCGGCTGGGTGCTCACGCCGGCAGGCCCATGAAGCCACCTCCAGCGAACCTCTTGCCTGGGGAAGACTCGCCGGCACGGCGGAAGGTTCGCGAGCCGCGAACGTTACTCCCCGTGACCGGCGACCGCGCTCCCACGCGAGATCAGTCGCGCGCGGTTACGACGACCGTTTGCGAGCCGATGCGCGCTTGAGAACCGAGCGCGCCCCCGCCTTTGCCGAGTCCTTCGCTCGATCCATCACCGCCGCCTCTAGGCCGACGAGGACGTTGCCGGGTGGCGTGTCCGGCATCCGCGGATGCGGGTGCGTCGGGGCGATCTTCTTCGCGGCTTCGAGAGCGCTGCCTAATTCGACGAGGCGTTTGCGACCCATCGCCTCGCGCACCTTGGGGAAGAGATCACCCTCCTCCTCCTCGATGTGGTGGCGCACGTTCTCGATGAGCACGGTGACCTTCGGCTCGAACCGTTCGTCCTTGGGGTCCAGCCCGTCGAGCTCAGAGAGGACCCACTTGACGATGTGGTGCTCCTCCAAGCCCTCGAGGACCATGTCCTCCTCGGACGAGACCTCCTTGCGCACCGCGGGGTAGAACACCTGCTCTTCGATCGCGGAATGGACCGCGAGCTCGCGGATGATCTTGTCGACGATCTCGCGCTTCCGCTTGTACGCCGAGTCGCCTGCCTGCTCGAACGCGCGGAAGAGCGCTTTCGTCTCCTTGTGGTCGTTCTTCAACAGCGTGATGGCATCCACGTGGTCTCCGTCCTCGTCGGGTCAGCGAAAGTGCGGGAGCACCTCGCGCGCGTAGAAGTCGAGGAACGCATCCTGCTGCGGGCCGACTTGGTGCACGTACACCGTGTCGTATCCCGCGTCGACGAACTCCTGGACCGCTGCGCGGTGCAGCATTGGGTCCGCGCCGCACTTCACGCTCGCCGCGACGTCCTCCTCGCTCACGATCTCGACGGCCGCGTCAAAGTGCTCCGGAAGCTTGAGCTCAGTCGAGAGCGGGCCTTTCAGCCCGCCGTTCGGCCACCACTCGTAAGCAGTTCGGCGCGCCTCCGCGTCGGTTGCTGCCCAGCAGACCGTCGCCTGGCCGATGCGTGCTCCCGACCCACCAGCATCGGCGTAGGTCGCGAGGAGGTCCTTGTCGGGCGCGGTGCTCCAGAACCCGTCGCCGATGCGCGCGGCGAGCTGCGCAGAGCCTTTCGCCGACGCCGCGACGACGACGGGGGGCGGCTCGTCGGGCACAGTGAACAGCCGCGCGTTCTCGACCTCGTAATGGCGGCCGCGGTGGCTGACGAGCTCGCCGGTCCAGAGCTTGCGGATGACATCGAGCGCTTCGGCGAGCATCTCACGGCGGATCTCGACCGACGGCCAGCGGTCGCCGAGGACGTGCTCGTTGAGCGCCTCGCCGGTGCCAACGCCGAAGACGAACCGGCCCGGCAGCATGGCGGCCGTCGTCGCAGCGGCCTGCGCGACGATCGCGGGGTGGATGCGGACCGTCGGACACGTGACTCCCGTTCCGACGGTGATGCGCGTCGTCGTCGCCGCGATGCCGCCGAGCACCGACCAGACGAACGGCGACTGTCCCTGCTTGCTCACCCAGGGGTGGAAGTGATCGGAGACGCCGAGGAACTCGAAGCCGAGCTCCTCTGCCCGCTGCGCCAGCCGGACCAGCTCGCGCGGCGCGTGTTCCTCGGACGACAAGGCGCAGCCCACCGCGACCATGGCGCCGGAGTCCCCGGTGCCGCGTGCGCCTAAACGGTTAGTGCGTGACGCGGATCGCGTCGAGGTAGACGTAGTTGCCGGACGACCCGGTCTGGTGCACGCCGCGGACGACGAGCTTGAGCGTCCGTACCGCGTCCGGCGCGCTGCGCGAGCCGTAGATGTGCACGATCTTGCGGTACGTCGTCGTCGGCGAGTAGGTGTTCACCGAGCCCGTGCGCACGCCGTTGACGTAGACGTCGACGTAACCGCTCCGGCTGGTCGCGGTGAACACGAGGTCGTAGCTGCGACCCTGGTAGCCGTGCGTGACGTAGCTGCCCTTCGTCGTGGAGACAACGTGCGAGCCGCCGTAGGCGGAGGCAGACGACTGCCGCGTCCACGCCCGAGGCGAGAACGAGAACGTGCGGTCGTCGTATGGCACCGCGAGGATCGCCGTTGTCAGCGCACTACGGTTGCCCGCGTTGTCCTCGGCAACTACCTCGAGGACGTAGGTCGAGCCAGCCACGCCGGCGGTCGGCGACGGCGGTGTCGTGCGCCGCGTCAGCGTGTCGATGAGTGGCGTCGACGCGCCCACCCGGCGCAGCCGCACCTCGTAGTAGTAGAGGCCGCTGCTCGCCCCGGCATCGACGTGCGACCACGAGGGGACGACCTGCGAGAGCGTGTGCGGCGCGTAGGCGAGCGTCGCGCGCGCGACCGGGGCAGCCGTGTCGATGATGATCGGTGCGTTCGCTAGGTAGCACGTCGTCGCGTCGTGCACCGCGAGCGTGACGGTGGTCGCTCGGTCGGGACCGGGCATTGCGATGCTCGTCGGTGGGCCCGGCTGCGTCGGGCTGTCGCACGTGACGCCCACGCCGACGGCGTAGCCGGTCGGCGCGACGCTCGTCGGAACGGTGATGCGGACCGGCACGGAGCTCGGGGTGTGCGTGTACGGCGGGATGTCGAGGCCCGGCTGCGCGCGCATCAGCTGCCCCAGACTGCGCCAAACCGGCGAGCCCAGGCCGGTGGACAGGTCGTAACCGGGGGTGGCCGGAAAGGCCACGAGCTCGGTGGCCTGTTCGGTCTGCGTCACGTCGCGGAACGCGCCCGGGTTCGCGTAGAAGAACGGATGCAGGTCGCCCTGTCCGGCGAGGGCGAACTCACTGAGCGTCGCGGCCAAGCCGCCCGCCATCAACGGCGCGGACATGCTCGTGCCCCCACCGAACGTCCAGCCGCGGTGCGCGGTGATGAAGAGGCCGAGTGAACCCGGGGCGAAGGGGTCGGCCTCGGCCGCGATGTCCGGAACCAAGCGACCCGTGCCCGGCAGACCCGCCTGCCAGCTCGGCTTCGGGTAGGCCTGCGACTCGCCGCCACCGGAGCCGGACCCGCGGTAGCCAATGGACGGGTCGGCGTCGTCGGGGTCGTTCCACGCGACCTCGCGCGGGGTCCCGTCCTGCAGGTAGAGCGCGGTGCCCCCGACACCGAGCACGAACGGCGACGACGCGGGGTAGTCGACGTCGGTGATCGAGAAGACTTCGGGGTTCGTTCCGTCGTAGAAGTCGGCGCAGTCGTACCGCCCCGCGTCGCCGGATGCTGCGAAGATCGACGCACCGCGCGCGAGGATGGACGCAAGCACGTTGTCGATGGCGGTGCGCTCCGGCTCGCTGACCTGCGACTCGCAACCACCCCACGACGTGCTCACCGCGGTGATCCCGTTCGCAACCACCTGGCTGTCGATCGCGGTGAACGCGTCGACGGCGGCCGCGGTCGTGTTGGGCGCGAAGTAGATGCGTTGTCGCGCCGCCGGCGCAGCCGCGAAGATGGACTCCTGGTCGAGCGCGACCTCGACGTCGCCGCCGGCCTCGATCTCGCTGGGCAGCTTGCCGGAAACCGATACCTCCTGGATCTGCGCGCCGGTGCCGTCGGGCCCGATCGACGGGGCGATGCCGAACGCTCCGGCGGCGTAGCTCGCGAGGTCGGTGCGCCGCCAGCCGTCGAACTGGACCGTCGCGACGGTCTGCCCCGAGCCACCGGTCGCCGTCGGGATCGCATAGGCGCGCCGGATGTCGTCGGGACCGAAACCGTCCGGCACGGCGTGCGCGCGGAACGCGCGTCGCGTGTCGAGGCCGAGTACCGCTGTGACATCGGACGCGATCTCGCGCGGCGCACGTGGCGGCACGACCGGCTTGACGCCCGCGGCGGTCCGCCGCAGCGTCGTCGCGAAAGTGCGAGCGGCCTCACCCGCAGTGCCCGTCGCTGTCACGGTCCACGTCGTCTGCTCGGTGACGTCGAACCCGGCGGCGCGCAGCGCACTGGCGACCCG
>JBHELW010000192.1:0-3364 GCA_046262915.1 Mycobacteriales bacterium
CGCTCCAGTCGTTGGAGGTATCGGCGCGCCAGGGGGCGTCTTGAGACAGTCGCCGCGCGTCCATTACGCCGATCGGCTCAGCGGCGCGGCAGGCGTAGTCGCCCGGCGGGGCCGCCGCAGCGAGCGCGCGACGCCGACCGCCGCCGCCAGCGTCCCGAGCACGAGAAACCCCACGCCCGCGAGGCTGTTCGTCAGCACGACGTCGCCCTCCGCGCGGCCGGCCCCGACGTACATCGCGACCGCCAGCCAGGCGAGCGCGGGCAGCGCGCCGCCGGTGAGCGTCCGCGCGGCGCGGCCGCCGTAACAGCACAGGAGGTAGTTGCCCACCATCGCGAGCAGCACGCCGTAGGAGACGCTGATCCGGCGCGCAGCGGTCGCTGCGGCGAGCGCGAGCGGCTCGGTGGCCGGCACGGACGGCACTGGGGCCGGGTGCGTGCGCGCGATGACCAGGCTGGCGGGCACGAGGGACGCCCCGACGACGGCCAAGAGGACCGCGAGGAAGCACAGCACGACGTAGAGACCGATCTGCTGCGCGCGGTCGAGCACGGGCATGCTCGCTACAGACCTGCGAACAGGTCCGCTTCGCGCCCATCGGGTCGACCGGCGGGCCCACGCTCGCCGCGAACGAGGATGTAGTACTCGTGTCCCCAAGCGGTTCGCTCGATGTCGGGGGGCAGCGCGAAGAACAGCGACCCCGCGGCGATCTGGCTCCGGTGCGCGTGCATCGCCGCCATCTTGCGGTCGGTGAGCTCGGGCGCCGCGACACACGTCGTCACGACCGCGTCGTCGACGCCGAACGGCATCCCCTCGGGGCTCTCGACGTCGGCGAAGAACGAGTCACCGGTCGCCTTGAAGTACTCGAAGCCCTCCGCCAAGACGCTCTTCGGGATCGCCGTGTAGTAGAGCTTCGCCGGCGTCCAGGGCGGCCCCGCGTCGGGGTAGCGCGCGGCGTCGCCCGCCGCTTCGACGGCGGCCACCGTCACCCGGTGTGCCTGGATGTGGTCCGGATGGCCATACGCGCCCTCTTCGTCGTAGGTGACGACGACCTGCGGCCGGACCTCGCGGATCACGCGCACCAGCTCACCGGCCGCGACGTCGAGGTCGGCCTGCCAGAAACACGTCGGCTCGTCGTTCGTCGGCTCGCCCATCATCCCGGAGTCGCGCCATCGTCCCTCGCCGCCGAGCCAGCGATGGTCGGTTACGCCGAGCAGCTCGCACGCCGCCGCCAGCTCACCGACGCGGTGGTCGCCGAGCTTGTTCTCGCCGTTGGACCGGAGCGTCTCCAGGTCGTCGACGACGATCTCGCCCTCTTCACCGAGCGTGCAGGTGACCAGGCAGACGTGCGCGCCCTCGTCGGCGTAGCGGGCCATCGTGACGCCGGTGCCGATCGTCTCGTCGTCGGGATGGGCGTGCACGAGCAGCAGCCGGCGTTCCGCAGTTAGGGTCATGCCGGACAGTCTGGCAAACGAGTGGCGAGCAGCCGCTGCACTGCGGCGACGACCGGCGCATCGACGGCGAGCCACCCGACGTCGCCGAGCTCCGACGCGGCCAACCAGCGGGCATCGGCGTGCTCGCGGAGGTGCAGCGCACCGCCGGCGGCCGTCGCGGTCCAGACGTGCAGCACGTAGTCCCTATCGGGGATCACGACGTCGGGTCCGATGCGGTCACCCACGACGACGTCGAGCCCGAGCTCCTCGCGGCACTCCCGGCGTAGCGCGTCTTGCTCGTCCTCGTCCCGCTCGACCTTGCCGCCGGGGAACTCCCACTGCCCCGCGAGCGCGTGCGGGTAGGCACGCTGGGTCGCGAGCACGTGCGTCGGCGGGTGGCCGCGCACGATGGCCGCGGCGACGACCACTTGCCGCACCTCGGGCACGCCGCGAGACTCCCACGCACCGCGATCGCGATAGCGCCGGCGGAGCCCGGCAGAGCGAGAGGTTGCGCCATGGCAGACGTGCTGAGCGACGACGAGGTGCGCGCGGCCTTGGCGCAGCTCACCGGCTGGTCGGGTGACGCCACCTCGATCCAGCGGACCGTGCACGCGGGCAGCTTTCTCGGCGGCATCGACCTCGTTGCTGCCGTCGCGCGGATCGCCGAGGAGCTCGACCACCACCCGGACGTCGACATCCGCTACCGCGACATCACGTTCACGCTGTCGACGCACTCCGCCGGCGGTGTGACCAACCACGACCTCGAGCTGGCGCGGCGGATCGACGCGGCCGCGGCCGATGCCGGTGGGTGACGGCGCCGCGCGCGCCGTCGTCGACGACGTCGTGCACGGTGTGCCGCCACCGGGGGTCGAACTCCGCCGCACCGGGCGCATCTCGCTCGGCCCGGTGCCGACCGCGTTCGGGCTACGCCGGACCGCGATGAGCCACGGCTGGTGTGCCCTCGCACCCACGGCCTACGACGAGACCAACGACCGCCTGCACCGCACCGTCGCGACACCGGACGCAGGTCCGCTGACCGTCACGGTCCGGCAGCTGCCCGACGGCCGTCTCGAGGCGTCGTGGGGACGCACCGCCGGGAGCCGCGCCGACCGCGCCGCGATCCGCGAGCAGCTCCGTCGGATGCTCGCGCTCGACGACGACCTGACCGAGCTGCACGAGGCGTGCCGCGCCGCCGGCGACCTCGCGTGGGCCGCGGACCTGGGCGTCGGTCGCCTGTTCCGCTCGCCGAGCGTCTTCGAGGACCTCGTCAAGACGCTCGCGACGACAAACTGCTCGTGGGCGCTGACCAAGGCGATGACGACGCGCATCGTCGAGACGATCGGCGCGGCAGGGCCCGCCGGTGAACGCGCATTTCCCAGCGCCGTGGAGATGGCGGCGGTCGGCGAGCGTCATTTCTCCGACGTCGTCCGAGCGGGCTATCGCGCTCGCGCGTTCGTCGAGCTCGCGGCGCGCGTGGCGTCGGGAGACCTCGACCCGGAGCGCTGGCTCGACCCGACGATCCCGGACGCGCAGGTGCTCGCCGAGCTCAAGTTGCTGCGCGGTTTCGGCCCGTACGCGGCGGAGGGCATGCTCGGCCTGCTGGGGCGGCCGCGCGGGCTGGCGCTGGACTCGTGGGTGCGCGCGAAGCTGCCAGCGCTGCTCGGTCGCAAGTCGATCACCGACCGCGCGATCGCGCGTCGCTACGCTCGGCTCGGGCGCTGGGCCGGTACCGGCCTGTGGCTGGAGCTCACCCGCGACTGGTTTGCGTAGCTACTCGTTGGCGGTCTCGCTGCGGTCGCTGGGCGGCGCCTTCGAGAGGGAGCCGTGAAACAGGTCGGGATCGTCGGTGCGCCCTACAGCGGCAAGACGACGTTCTTCAACGCGCTGACGCACGCCGGCGCAACCGGCGCGTCGGGCAAGGCCAACGTCGCGATCGT
>JBHELW010000193.1:0-7510 GCA_046262915.1 Mycobacteriales bacterium
GCGAGCGCGTCCTCGTCGACCAGCCCACCGCGCGCGGTGTTGACGATGCGTACGCCGGGCTTCGCCAGCGACAGCTCGCGCTCGCCGATGAGCCCGACGGTCTCGGGGGTCTTGGGCAGGTGGATCGTGACGAAGTCGCTCTCGCCCAGCAGGTCGTCGAGCGGTAGCAGCCGCACGCCAATCTGCGCCGCTCGCCCGGCGGGCACGTAGGGGTCGTAAGCAACGAGCCGGGCGCCGAACGCCGACAGCCGCTGCGCGACGAGCACGCCCACTCGACCAAGCCCCACGATGCCGACGGTCTTCCCGGCAAGCTCGACGCCTTCGAACCGCGAGCGCTGCCACTTGCCCGACTTCAGCGACCGATCCGCCGCGGGGATGTTGCGGGCTTGGGCCAGCAGCAGGGCAACCGCGTGCTCCGCCGCGCTCACGACGTTGCTCTGCGGGGCATTGACGACCATGACACCGGCCTTGGTCGCGGCATCGACGTCGACGTTGTCCAAGCCGATCCCGGCCCGCGCGACGACCTTCAGCGCGGGCGCTGCGGCGATCACTTCTGCGTCGACCAGGGTCGCACTGCGGATGACGAGGGCGTCGGCAGTCGCGACCGCGCGCAGGAGCTCGCCGCGGTCGGCGCCGTCGCACTGCACGACGTCGAACGACGCCGACAGCATCTCGATGCCGGCGGGTGACAGCGGCTCGGCAACGACGACGGTGGACATGTCTCGACCTTAACGGCCGGACGATGGCCGGCCGGCCCGACGCTGGGCGCGCCTCAGCCGGTCGCGAGACTGCGCACGCCGGCCGGGACCGATTGTGGCATCTGCCGGCCCTCGAGCAGCACGTCGATGTCCGCGGGCAGCAGCGCGGGCGAGAAGAGGAAGCCCTGGCCGAACTGACAGTCCATCTGCCGGAGCTCGTGCAGCTGCCGGTGGTCCTCGATGCCCTCGGCCACCATCTCCAGTCCGAGCCGTCGGCCGAGCGCGACGATGGCGCCGGTCAACGCGGTCAGCTCGCCCTGCTGGCCGACCCCGCTCACGAAGGAGCGGTCGATCTTGAGGATGTCGACGGGCAGCCGACGCAGATACGACAGCGACGAGTAGCCGGTGCCGAAGTCGTCGACGGCGAGGTGCAGACCGAGGTCGCGCAGGCCGTGCAGCTTGGTGATCGTCCGGTCCGCGTCGTCGATGAGCATGCTCTCGGTGATCTCGAGCACCAGCTGCGACGGCGGTAGCCCGGTCTCCCGCAGGATCTGGGCAACCTCGTCCGCGAGATCGGGCGTCTGCACCTGGCGGCCAGAGACGTTGACCGAGAGCCGCAACGGGCGGCCGGCTTCGTTCCACTTGACGGCCTGGCGACACGCCTGCTCGAGCACCCATCGGCCGATGGGGACGATGAGCCCACTCTCCTCGGCGACGCCGATGAAGTTGTCCGGCGACACCAGCGCGCCGTCGGGCCGGCGCCATCGCAACAGCGCCTCTACGCCGACCGCGACGCCCGTGCGCAGGTTGAAGATCGGCTGGTAGTAGACGAAGAGCTCCTGGCCGGCGATCGCGCGGCGCAGGTCGCTCTCGGTCTCGAGCCGCTGCAGCACCTCGGCGTGCATGCCGAGCTCGAACAGCTCGGCGCGCCCCTTGCCCAGCGCCTTCGCGCGGTACATCGCGAGGTCGGCGTTGCGGAGCAGGTCGTCCGCCGTCTCGTGCGGCCCGGCCAAGGCGACACCGATGCTCGCGTTGACGAACACCTGCCGGCCGTCGACCTCGAACGGTGGCCGCAGCGAGTCGAGGAACCGTTCCGCGACGGCGCGGCAGGCATGTGGCCCTTCGACGCCTTCGAGCAGCACGGCGAACTCGTCGCCGCCGAGTCGCGCCACCGTGTCACCGGGCCGGACGCTCTCGCGCAGCCGGACAGCGGTCATGGCGAGCAGCGAGTCACCGGACGAGTGACCCAACGAGTCATTGACCGACTTGAACCCGTCGAGGTCGATGAACAGCACGCCGAGCGGCTGCGGCATCCGGACGCGCAGCTCGAGCGCGTGCTGCACGCGCTCGCGGAACAGCGCGCGGTTGGCCAGCCGGGTCAGCGAGTCGTGGAACGCCTGATGGATGAGCTGCTCCTCCAGCGCCTTCCGCTCGCTGACGTCACGGGTGTTCAGGACGAGGCCGAGGACAGCCGGTGTCGACAGCTGGTTGGAGACGACCGTCTCGATGTAGCGCCAGCTGCCGTCGGCGTGCTGCAGCCGACAGGCGATGACGTCGTTGCCGCCGGGACGCGCGCCGGCCTGCACGAACTGCCGCGCCACGCGGTCGCGGTCGTCGGGATGGATCAGCTCGATGAGCTGCCGCCCGACGAGCTCGCCCGCGTCGTAGCCGAAGATCCGGCGTACGGCGGGACTCTGGAACGTGACAAACCCGTCCCCGTCGATGATCGTGACGACGTCGGTCGACTCCTGCACCAGCGAGCGGAAACGCTCTTCACGTTCCGCGAGGCTGTGAGTCAGCGTGACGTTGTCGAGCATCGTCAGCAGCTGGCGGCCGAAGGCGAGACCCGCCGCCGCGCCGAGGGTGAGGATCGCGACCTCGTCGAGCGGACGCCCGTGCCGGATGTGCCAGAGCAGCACACCGGCGGCGACGGTCAGTGGCAGGTACGGCAGCAGCACGCCGATCCGCGACTCGGACTCGGCAGCTCGGTCCGTGCCTCCGTCGCCGGGCGCGAGGGCCGCCACGGCGATGCCGAGGTAGCTGACGACCCAGCCGACGTCGACGAGGTGACCGGAGAAGTAGGTGCCGTCGAGAGTGAGCACGGCGTACGCGCTGTCCGCCGCCGCCATCGCGATGAGTGCACAGCACAGGATGGCGAGCGCCGAGCGACCCTCGCGGCGAGCGCGGGTCAGCACGGTGATCCCGACTGCCGCGATAACGACATCGCCGACGGGATAGGCGAGGCTGATCACCGCGGCGAGCCCGCGCTCCTCGCCGGCGCGGTAGACCGGGCCGAGCACGAGCAGCCAGGAGATGAAGAACAGCGCCCCGGCGACGATGAGCCCGTCGATGAGCGTCAGCGCGCGTTTGGCGACGCGCGACGGCGCGTTCGGGAACGTCAGCAGCGCAGCCATCGTGACCGGCACCGCCGCGAGGTAGGCAATGTCAGCCGGCGACGGGAACGGCGCTTCGTCGCCCAGGATGATCTCGTAGAACGACCAGAGGAACTCGCCGGTGAGCCACAGGCCGGTGGCGACTGCCAGCAACACCCAGGCCTGGCGCGCACGACCGTGGCTCCAGGTGCTGGCCAGCACACACGCACCCGTTGCCGCAGCGGCGGCAACAGTGACGGCCACGTCCGCAAAAACCGTCAGCGCCGTCCCGTGCATGACCCCGGTCTGGGTCAGCGCCAGGAAGCCGGCACAGCAGGCAACCGCCAGCATTGCGGCACGGTTGACCGACAACTGCGGCGCCATGAAGCCTCCTCCGCAGGAGTATCGGCCGAAAGTGCCGCAGGGGTTGAGCCGGTTGGCCTAAAGCTAGCCGCGTAGCGCCGCGAGCTCCGCCTGCACCTCACTCGCGGTCCGCAGCGCTAGCGACATTGCTTGCGCTGGCGGGACCGGCGTCCCGACGTAGACCTGGCGCGCCACGGAGGGCGTCGGCCCGCGCTTGGTCCACTTGTTGACGAAGAGCAGGTAGGGCCCAGGCGGCGCGACGTTGCCTGAGGGCGGCGCCATAACGGTGACGCTGCGCGCGTCGCGACGCAGGATCGGCAGCTCCACAGTGCGCTGGTCGCCATCGATCAGATGGGTGACCGCGGGGTTGCGCACCAGCACGACGCTGTCGATGTTCGTCGAGTCGGTGACCGCGATGCGCAGCCCCCGCGCGTAGCGGACGGACGGCGCGACGCGCGTGATCACCGGGCGCTTGCCGCGGAAGAGGTACGGCGGGCTGAAGACCTCGAACGAGGGGTCGCGGGCGGGGTCGGACATCCCGGGCAGCTGCGTCGGCCGGCTGTAGAGCGTGTCGATCGGCGCGTGGCCACCGACGAGCACGCGACCGTCGGGCAGCAGCACCGCGGTGTTGTGGTACGTCCGGCCGCGATGCGCCGTCGCCAGCGCGCGCCACGTCCGGGTCCTCGGGTCGAACAGCTCCGCCTGCAGCACGGGCGCGCCGCTGCCTGGGCCGACGACCTCGTCGCGGTCCGCGCCCGAAACCGCGAGCACCTCGCCGGTCGGCAGTCCGACTCCGGAGGAGTACCACCGCGCGTTGTGCAGTGGGCCAGTGCGCTGCGTCTCGAACCGCACGCCGCCGCCGGTGTGCACCGTGTTGAGCGTGCTCGTCGCGTTCGCGAGATACGCGCCCGGGGTCATGCCGAAGACGCCGCCCGCCGAGACGAACGATGCCGACGTGTAGGGCGCCTTGATCGGCAGCGCGACGGAGAACGACGAGCCGCGGAAGCCGATGCCCGGCACGCCAACGTCCGCGACGCCGAGATCGGTCCAGCGCTGGGTCTTCGGGTCGTACACCGCCGTGTTGTTCCAGAGCGGCTCGTCGTAGGCCTCGCCCGCCGGGTTGAACGTCTGCCCGGCGGCGTCGTAGAAGACCTGTCCGTTCGGCAGCAGGTGCAGCCGCGGGGCGAGCGGCAGGCTGCGGTCGGCGCTCGCGGGGTTCTTCGACCAGCTGGACGTGCGCGGGTCGAAGGTCTCGGTCTGTACGACGTTGCGCCCGGAGTCTGCCGGACGGTCGGCGTAGAACGGCTTGATCAGCTTGCTCACGCCGCTGGCGACGAAGACCTTGCCGCTCGGCAGCGTCACCAGCGACGGGTACCACCGTGCGTAGGCCATCGGCTTCAGCTGTCGCCACCGGTTCTCGGTCGGCGAGTAGCTGCGCGTGCTCTTCAGCCCCTCGAGCTCGGTCACGCCGTAAGCGGTGCCGGGCCCGTACGGCTCGAGGTAGTAGCTCGTGCCCCCCGCGTCGAGCGTGCGGCCGTCGACGAGGTGGACTTGGTCGGAGCAGAACAGGTCGCCCTGGCCGCCGTTCGGGTCGGAGTGGGTCACGCCCGGCAGGTACTCGTTCTGGTTGCCTGCCTGGTTCGCGCCACCGTCGGGCGGCCGCGGCACCCGCCACGACGGTTTCGCACCCAGCTCGAGCACGCGGCTGACGTCATTGCGCGCGTTGTCGCCGAACTCGGCCACCGCGCTGTACGCCGTGTTCTGGATGCCGGCGAGTGCGTCCCAGTACAGCGTCGCCTTCGTGGGGAGCACGACCGCAGTCGCGGCGGCCGGCAGGCACACCGTGCCGCCCTCTTTGCCCTTGACGCACCGCGCGCCACGCTCCTGGAACGGCGCGCTGAACGAACCGACCAGCGCCGGGTCGTCGCTCGCGGCGCGCGCCGTGGTGAGCGCTGGACTGGCGGACCCGACGAGTGCGAGGGAGAGTGTGGTGACCAACAACTTGCGCATCTGCGACCTCGGCACGGAAGCGGGGGCGGGCTTCGTGCTGGACACTTCGACCGGCTGGGTGGTCGCCCTGCCAAGCGCGGTCAGGTTACGCCGAGTCGCTCCAGGACCAGCGCATTGACGGCGGCGGCGTTGGCCTGGCCACGCGTCTGCTTCATCACCGCGCCGACCAGCGCGCCGACCGCCGCCGTCTTGCCGGCGCGGATCTTCTCGACGACGTCGGGCATCGCCGCGATCGCGTCGTCGACCGCAGCGCCGAGCGTGTCGACGTCGCTCACCTGGCGCAGTCCCCGCTCCGCGACGACCGCGTCGGGATCGGCTCCGGTGTCGATGACGCCGGCGACAACTTCCTTCGCCAGCGTTGCCGACAGCGTGCCGTCCGCGACGAGCGCAATGACCCGAGCCACCTGCCCGGGCGTGATTTCGAGGTCGGTCGGCTCGATGCCCGCGGCGTTCGCGCGGGCCATGAGGTCGCCGAGCCACCAGTTGCGCGCCTCGTTCGCCGGCGCCCCCGCGGCGACGGTCGCGGCGACGAGGTCCAACAGGCCGGCGTTCGTCAGCGCGGCAATGTCCTTCGGGGAGAACCCGAGTTCGGCTCGGAGCCGCGCGCGCCGCGCGGCCGGCAGCTCGGGCAGCGCGCGGCGTAGCTCCTCGACCCACTCGCGGGCCGGCGCGAGCGGAACGAGGTCGGGCTCCGGGAAATAGCGGTAGTCCTGCGCCTCCTCCTTGGAGCGGCCGGGCGAGGTTGTCCCGCTGTCCTCGTGGAAGTGGCGCGTCTCTTGCACGACCCGCTCCCCCGCGTCGAGGAGCGCCGCCTGTCGCTCGATCTCGTGGCTCACCGCCCGCTCGACGGACCGCAGCGAGTTGACGTTCTTCGTCTCGCTGCGCGTGCCCAGCGGCGCGTCCGGCGCAGAGCGCAGCGAGACGTTGACGTCGCAGCGCAGCGACCCCTGCTCCATGCGTACGTCGGACACGCCGAGCGTGCGCAACAGGTCGCGCAGCTCCGTCACGTAGGCCTTGGCGACCGTAGCCGCGTGCTCGGCCGTGCCCGTCACGGGTTTCGTGACGATCTCGACGAGCGGGATGCCCGCGCGGTTGTAGTCGACCAGGGAGTGGGTCGCGCCGTGGATGCGCCCGGTCGACCCCCCGACGTGCAACGACTTGCCCGTGTCCTCCTCGAGGTGCACGCGCTCGATCTCGACGCGGTAGGTCTCCCCGGCAACGTCGACGTCGAGCCAGCCGTCGACGCACAGCGGCTCGTCGTACTGCGAGATCTGGAAGTTCTTGGGCATGTCCGGGTAGAAGTAGTTCTTCCGCGCGAACCGGCACCACTGCGCGATGTCGCAGCCGAGGGCCAGCCCGATGAGGATCGTGTTGCGGATCGCCGCCTCGTTCGCGACCGGCAGGCTGCCGGGCATCCCGAGGCACACCGGGCACACCTGCGTGTTCGGCTCAGCGTCGAACCCGGTCGCGCAGCCGCAGAACATCTTCGAGACGGTGCCGAGCTCGACGTGCGTCTCCAGCCCGACGACCGGCTCGTACGTCTCGAGCGCCGTACCGATCGCAGTCACAGCGCAGGTGCCAGGTCGAGGAGGGCGCCGTCCCGCGCGGCGAGTGCGGTCTCGAACGCCGCGCCGACGCGGTAGAGGCGGTCGTCGGCGAGCGCGGGCGCCATCACCTGAAGGCCGACCGGGAGGCCGTCGTCGGGCGAGAGCCCGCAGGGCACGCTCATCGCCGCGCCGCCCGCGAGGTTGCTCGGGATGCTGCACACGTCAGAGAGGTACATCGCGAGCGGGTCGTCGACGCGCTCGCCGATCCGGAACGCCGTCGTCGGGGTGGTCGGCGACACGAGCACGTCGACCTGCTCGTACGCGCGGTCGAAGTCGCGCGTGATCAGCGTGCGCACCTTCTGCGCCTGGCCGTAGTAGGCGTCGTAGTAGCCACTCGACAGCGCGTAGGTCCCGAGGATGATGCGCCGCTTCACCTCGTCGCCGAAGCCGGCTTCGCGGGTGAGGCTCATCACCTCCTCGACGCTGTGCACGTCGTCGTCGCCGACGCGCAGCCCGTAAC
>JBHELW010000194.1:0-7864 GCA_046262915.1 Mycobacteriales bacterium
GTGGTTGCGGAGTGCGAGCGCACGTCGCTCGAGGCCCTCGTCGCCGCCCTCCCGCATCGGGGCGCTCGTCGACCGCTGCTGTCTCGTCTCACGCGCGGCCTGCGCCGCGTGGGTTCCTGGATCAACCCGTTCAGCTGATGGAGGTCGCAAGCGCATGACCGAGAGCCCTTGGCCGCAGCCCGGCGACGTACCGCCGCCGCCCGCCGCTGGCGCGCCGACCGAAGGCGTCCCGCCGTTCCCGGGAGCGCCTGTCTGGGGCTGGGAGCGTCGCGGCGCGGGCCCGCTGCCCGATGCCGGTGCCGGCGGCACCCGCCCGCCCGGGGTCGCGCGCTCGGCCGTGGTCGCGGCGTTGATTGCCGGGCTGCTCGGCGGGGCCGTGGGCGCGAGCGGCGCGCTCTATGCGCGGCGCGACAGCACGTCGCTCGCGCTGCACGACAGCAACGCGCGGCTGGACGAGGGTGTCGCGACGACACGTGAGGATGTGCCTGGGTCGGTCGCGGCGATCGCGAAGGCGCTGCTGCCCAGCGTCGTCGAGGTCTCCGTGCGCGGGCTGGGCCAGAGCGGCACCGGCTCCGGGATCGTCATCCGGGCGGACGGCTACGTCATCACCAACAACCACGTCGTCGCGAATGCGGCGTCGGGCGGTCTGCGCGTGCGCCTCGCGACCGGTCGCAGCGTTGAGGCGGACGTCGTGGGCACGGACCCGGACACCGACCTCGCGGTCATCAAGGCGCGCGCGACCGGGCTTTCGCCCGCTCACCTCGGTCGGTCCAGCAGCGTCGCGATCGGCGACCCCGTCGTCGCGATCGGCTCGCCGCTCGGGCTGACCGGGACGGTCACGTCCGGCATCGTCAGTGCGCTGAACCGACAGGTGAGCGCGGGCGAGGGCGGCGTCCCGCTGTTCAACATGATCCAGACCGACGCCGCCATCAACCCCGGCAACAGTGGCGGCGCGCTCGTCGACCGCGGCGGCAACGTCATCGGGGTCAACTCCGCTATCGCGACGCTCGGCGGTCTCGGCGGGGGCGGCGGCAACATCGGCGTCGGGTTCGCGATCCCGATCGACGAGGCGCGTTCGGTCGCGGAGGAGCTCATCCGCACCGGTCACGCGACGCACCCCTACATCGGTGTGGAAGGGCGCAGCATCGACGACGAGACCGCGCAGCAGCTCGGCGGTGGACTGGTCCCGGGTGCGCAGATCACGCAGATCGTCAGCGGGGGGCCGGCCGACCGCGCCGGGCTGCAGCCGGCGGACACGATCGTCGCGGTGGACGGCAAAGTCATCGACAGCATGGATGCGCTCGTCGTCGAGGTCCGCAAGCACAAGGTTGGTGACACGCTTGCGGTGAGCTACGTCCGCAACGGCTCCCGCCGTACGGCGAAGGTGACGCTGGCGCGCAAGCCCAGCAGCTAGCGGCGCTTCTCCCTCGCTGGGCCATCGCCGCTTGGCCCCTCGGGGCCCGCGCCGCGCCGCTTCCTCCCTCGCCCGCCTACTCACTCGATTCGACATCACCCGGCGTTTTTTGGCCCGGGATATGTCGATTCGGGTTAGCAGCCGGCCGGCCAGCCGCCGGCGCTAGCGTGAACGGGCGCGCCGAGCGTCCGGAGGCGAGATGTTCAACAACATCGGGTGGGGCGAGGTCGCCGTCCTGGTGATCCTCGGCTTGCTCGTCTTCGGCCCGGAGCGGCTGCCGAAGATCGCGGCCGACGCGGGTCGGCTCGTGCGTCAGCTCCGGTCCATGGCCAGCGACGTGACGAGCGACCTGAAGTCCGAACTCGGGCCCGAGATGGCCGACCTCGATCTGCGCTCGCTGCACCCGCGCCGGTTCATCGAGAGGCACCTGCTCGACGGCGAGACGCCCGACCGCGCCCGTGCCGCGTCGGGACAGCGCTCGGCGCTCCCGCCGTATGACGACGAGGCGACCTGACCTGGCGGTTAGCAGGAGGTAGCCGCGGTGGGGCGAACCTGCGGGGAACCGCGACCGTCGTAGACGTGTCGGACTAATCACTATCGGGGGTCAAGCAATGAAGCTTCGCCGAGTCGCCGCGTTCGCCGTCGGCGCGTCCCTCTTCCTGTCGCCGAACGTCTTCGCCGCCGGTCCGACGCCCCAAATCACGGACCCGTCAGGCGATGCCAACATGACGGCGAACGCGCAGAACGACGTCGTCACGCCGGCTGGCAGCCAGGACTGGGCAGACGTGACATCCGTGCTGTGGCAGACCGTCAAGACCCGCGGCAGGGTCACCGCCTTCACCGTCACCGCCACGCTCAAGGGCGCGCCGACACCGCCGGCGCCCGCGTCGCTGGTGTTTCGGATGCTCGGTACGACGGCGAAGTGCCCGTTCTTCGGGGTGGCCTACTACACCGAGCAGAGCAGTGACGCGACGCTCCCGCAATCGGCCATTCGTGACAACTGCATCGATACGACAACGCGGCTCACGAAGATCGACCTCCCCGTCATCAAGGACAACACGATCACGTGGACCGTCCCGCTGGACAAGATCCCGGCCGATACCGGCGTGAAGGTCGGGACAACGCTGACCGGCTTGTACTTCACGGTCAACGAGATCGAGGACTTCCACGGCGGGTGTATCCCCGACAACCCCGTGCTCGCGGGACCAACCTGCGGCCTCGGCACCGGTGTTTGGGACAACTCGACGGCCGGAGACGCGAGCTTCAGCATCAAGTAGCGGTTCTTCGGAGTGGCGCCGCCGCGGGACACCGCGGCGGCGTCCTTTATGCAGGCGTCAGGCTGAGCGAACGCCCGGCGAGGCCACGCGAGCGCGAGGTAAGTCGCTCCGCGACCTTGCGCAGCTCCTTGGCGGCGTCGGCGTCCGGGTCGGCGAGCACGAGCGGCTCGCCTGCGTCGCCGCCTTCGCGCAGCCGCAAGTCGATCGGGATCTGACCGAGCAACGGCACCGGCGCGCCGATCGCGCGGGTGAGGCCGTCCGCGACCGCCGTACCGCCCCCGGCACCGAAGACGTCGATGTGGTCGCCGCAGTGCGGGCACGCCAGGCCGGCCATGTTCTCGACGACGCCGACGACTTGCTGGTGTGTCTGCAGCGCGATGGTGCCGGCGCGTTCGGCGACCTCGTGCGCGGCCAGTTGCGGCGTCGTGACGACGAGGATCTCGGCGCTGGGGATGAGTTGCGCGACGGAGATCGCGACGTCGCCGGTGCCCGGCGGGAGGTCGATGAGCAAGACGTCGAGGTCGCCCCAGTAGACGTCGGACAGGAACTGCTGCAGCGCGCGGTGCAGCATCGGGCCGCGCCACACGACGGGCTGCGAGTCGCGCACGAACATGCCGATCGAGATGACCTTCACGCCGTAGCGCGACGGCGGCATGATCATCGACTCGACCTGCGTCGGCTTGTCTGGGCAGCCGAGCATCCGCGGGATGGAGAAGCCGTAGATGTCGGCGTCGACGATGCCGACCTTCAGCCCGTCGGCGGCCATCGCGACGGCGAGGTTGACGGTCACGGACGACTTGCCGACGCCGCCCTTGCCGGACGCGATGCAGTACACCCGGGTGAGCGAGCCAGGCTTGGCGAACGGGATCTCGCGGCTGGGGACGTCACCGCGGAGCTGCGTCTGCAGCCCCTGGCGCTGCTCGTCGCTCATGACGTCGAGGTCGACCCGGACGGCGGTGACGCCGTCGAGTCTTTTGACCGCGGCGGTTACGTCGTTGGTGATCTTGTCGCGTAGCGGGCAGCCGGCGACGGTGAGGTAGATGCCGACGGTGACCGTTCCGTCTTGCCCGATTTCGACCGATTTGACCATGCCGAGCTCGGTGATCGGCCGATGGATCTCCGGGTCTTGGACCGTCGCGAGCGCCGCGTCGACCTGCTCGCGCGTGGGCATGCGCCGAGTCTACGAGCGCACAGTTGTCCCTTGGCGGGCAGGAGCCATCGCGCATTTCGCGAAATAGCGGACACCGCGAAATAGCGGACACATATCGCCACGCCACCCAGCTGGGGGATCCCATGTACAGACTTCGCGCTGGCCTGCTGGCCGCAATTCTTGCGGTCGCGGGGCTTGGCGGCGCTGCTGCCCAGGCCGCAGCCCCCAAGTGCAACCTGATCCAGGATGCAACGAACGACACGTTCCTTGCGCGTTACCAGGACACGGCGGGTGTTTACGGGCCGCAGGAGGACGCGCTCGACATCGTCAGCGGCGACATCGCGACGGACGCGAAGACCATCACCGGCGTTCTGCGGGTCGTCAAGCTCGCCAAGACCGTTGCTTCCGCGCCTGCGGGGACGGTCTATCGGCTGCAGTTCAGCATCCCCGGGCTCGCCGACGGCACGACGCTTTTCCTCGCGGCGAGCATTGAGGGCGGCACGGAGAAGTTCCTCGCCGGCACTGTTACATCCGCGGTCGCGGCGTCGGTTTCAACAAAGCTCGCGGACGGCACCGGGGTGTTCGACCTTGCGAAGAACGAGGTTCGTATCCACGCTCCCATGGCAGCGTTCGCTGCTCAGGGCGATGGTCTTAAGCCGGGGACGGTCATCAACCTCGGGTTCGACCAGACGACCTCCCGGTTTGTCGCCAACAACCCAGCAACCGGTGGACCGGTTTCGCCCTTCAGTGACGTCACCGTTCCGGAAACGGTCTACAAGGCGGGCACGCCGTCGTGCGTGAAGGTCGGCAAGTAGCACGCACGGCTCGGCGGGCGCTCACGCTCTTACGTCACGGTAAGCAGGACAAGGCTGCGGCGGCGGCGAACAAGCAGCGGTCGGGCGTTGTCCGCCCGGCGAGGCGTATTCACTGGGGGACTTTGATGAAGCTTCGTATCGCGGCGCTCGCTGGCGCTGTCACCTTGGGCGCGCTTGCGTCAGCAAGTCACGCCGCTCCGCCCGCACCGAAGCCGCAGGTCACGGACCCCGCTGGCGACGCGAACGCGATCAACGGGCAAGGGCTGCAGGACATCCCGAGCGTGTCGACTGCGCCCGCGAGCGTCGACTCGATGGACGTGCTGTCCGTTCTCTACGAAACGTACGGCACCGTCAAGGGCGGAAAGGTCGTCAAGGCCGACGGATTCCGCGTGACCATGACGCTCTCGGCGGCGCCGCAGTCGACCGGCGCGGTCTACCGCGCCACGGGAGCTGCCCCAGACTGCTCAGTCTTCTGGTTCCAATACGACCTCAGCCCCGGGGCTGCGCCCGAAGGAAACCTCCGGCACACGTGCGGCGTCACCGATCCGACCGACCTCGGCACGACGATCCCCCTCGACGTGAAGGTGGACGGCGCAAAGATCGTCTGGACCGTTCCGCTCAAAGTGCTGCCTCCGCCGGTCAAGCTCGGCAGCCTCATCGAGGGCATTGGGGTCGACATCCGCGTCAACACAAGTGTCGTCACGGCGCCAGCGGTCGACCAAGCACCGGAGACCGGGGTCTACAAGATCGGGTCCTAGCAAAGAACAGACAAACCTCGGAGGCCCGCGGAGACGCGGGCCTCTGCCTTTGCGGTAAGCAGGACATCACGCGCTCCCATCGAAGGCAGCACCCAGGACGTCGCAGTCGGCGACGTCGCGGGACGATCTAGGAGAACCTGAATGAAGCTGCGACTCGCGACTGCGGTCGGACTGGCTGCGGTGATGTCGATGGGAACGCTCTCCCATGCCGCGGCACCTGTGTGCAACCTCGTCGTTGACGACAAGGGCGACGGCGACGCTCCTGCGGCGGACGCGCTGGACATCGTCTCGGCCGACATCGCGTCGGACGCGAAGAACATCACTGGCGTCATTCGCCTCGCGAAGTACAGCGCGAACGAGGGGACGGCGCCGCTGGGCGTGAACTATCAGATCGTCTTTACCGGCCAGGGCGGCGACGCGTACGTGTTCCTGGCGCTGATCAGCGTCCCCAACGGAAACTTCTTCCAGTACGGGCACAACGCTGGCACGAACGACACGGGTGATGGCGCCGCGACCGGCGTCATCGACGCGGCGAAGAGCGAGATTCGGATCACTGCCCCGATCGCAGCGCTCAGTGAGCACGGCAACTTCAAGCCGGGCGCGAAGATCACCGGGATCAACGTCGTCGTCGCGCGCTGGATCGGTGCATACGTCAACGACGGCGCGTACGCGGGTCTCTACGGTCCCGGCGACGCTGCGGAGGGTGCGAAGGCGTACGTCGGAGGCACGAAGTCCTGCGTGGTGGTCGGCAAGTAGCACCGCCCCCATCCCAGCCAAGAAGGCCCGCCTCTTCGGAGGCGGGCCTTCTTGTTGGTCAGCGAGCTATACGCCCGCTGGCGCGGCGTGCTTGTTGCGCTGGAGGAGGGCTGACACGCGCTCCTGCAGCAGGTCAGGGTCGATCGGCTTCATGAGGTAGTCGTCCGCACCGGCGTGCAGCGCCTCGGCCTCCGTACGGCGGTCGTCGGTGCCGGTCATGAGCACGATGGGCATCACCGCGGTGCGCGGGTCGCCGCGTAGCAGGCGGACGAGCTCGATGCCGGTGAGGTCCGGCAGCACGAGGTCGACGATGGCGCCGTCGAAGTCCTCCGTCGCGCAGCGGCGCAACGCGGTCTCGGCGTCCGGCGTAGCGACGACTTCGCAGGTGCCTTCCAGCGCGGCCGCGACGTAGGCGCAGATTGAGAGGTCGTCGTCAACGACGAGGACCCGGTCCGGGCGGTGGGCGGTGGCCTCACCGACGACGTGCTCGAGGGCCGTCGGCGTAGCGACGGGGGTGCGGCAGTAGGGGCAGACGCGCCAGGCTGGATCGAGCTGGCGGCGACACTCCATGCAGTGGCCGCGGTCGACCGGAGTCGCGCACCAGGGGCAAGCGATCATGTCCTCGCCGAGACCGCGGTCGCACGCGACGCAGCGGGTGCCGGCGTCGGCGTCGACGTGCGTGACGCGGAGGACCTCTTCGAGCGTCGTCTCGCCGCGCAGCGCCTTGAGCAGGCCATGCGCGCGCAGCGTGAGCATCCCCGACGAGTGCGCCGCCATCTCGATCGCGGCTTCGGTCGGCGTGGAGAGCAACACGGCGCGAATCGCCGCCGTGACCGGGAGCACCTCGAAGATGCCCGTGCGGCCGCGGTAGCCCGTGCCGCCGCAGTCGCCACAGCCGCGGCCGCGTTGCAGGTTGGCACCCTCGACGTCGGCCTCGACAAGGCCGAGCAGCGCGAGCGTGCGCGGGCTGGGCATGTAGGGCGCGGCGCAGGTCAGGCATGGGGTCCGCACGAGGCGCTGGGCCACCACCATCGACAGCGACGAGGCGACGAGGAACGGCTCAAGTCCCATGTCAACGAGCCGGGTGATGGCGCTGGCAGCGTCGTTCGTGTGCAGCGTCGTGAGGACCAGGTGACCGGTCAGCGACGCCTGCAGCGCGAGTTCGGCGGTCTCGGTGTCACGCACCTCGCCGACCAGCACGATGTCCGGGTCCTGCCGCAGGATCGAGCGCAGACCGCGGGCGAACGTGAGCCCGGAGCGCTCGTGCACCTGCACCTGGTTGATGCCGGTGAGCGCGATCTCGATCGGGTCTTCGAGGGTCACGATGTTGCGCTCAGCCGTGCGCAGCTGGTTGATCGCTGAGTAAAGAGTCGTCGTCTTGCCGGAGCCGGTCGGGCCGGTGATGAGGATGAGGCCCTCGGGGACGACCATCGTGTTGAGGATCGTCTCGAGCTGCTTCTCCTCGAAGCCCGAGCGCGCGAGGGCCGGTACGTCGTCGGAGCGCGAGAGCAGGCGGATGACGATCTTCTCGCCATGCCTGGTCGGCAGGGTGAAGACGCGGGCGTCGATGCTCTCGTCGTCGACGTGCAGGCGGGTGCGGCCATCCTGTGGGCGTCGGCGCTCGGCGATGTCGAGACCGGAGACGATCTTGATGCGGCTGATGACGCCCGCGGCCGCACTGCGCGGGACCTTCA
>JBHELW010000195.1:0-4784 GCA_046262915.1 Mycobacteriales bacterium
CTGCCGAAGACCCGCAGCGGCAAGATCATGCGCCGACTGCTGCGCGACGTGGCGGAGTCGCGGCCACTCGGCGACGTGACGACGCTCGCGGACCCCACCGTTGTCCAGGCCATCGGCGACCGCATGGCGAAAGCAGCGTCCTCCTCAGACGAGAGCTGAGGCCGCAAGGAGAATCGATGCGCAAGTTGCTAGGCCGTGGGCTTGCCGTGCTGATGCTGGCCGGCGGCCTGGTGCCACTCACCGCGGGAGCGTCCTGGGCCTGCTCGTGCGCCGGCACGACCTTCTCGGAGAGCCAGGAGTGGCGCTCGGTCGCCAACAAGGCGCCGCTCATCTACGTCGGCGAAGTGCTCGACCACACCGAGAGCGCTCCGTCGGGCAGCGGCTACCGACCACAGACCGTGCGCTACCGCATTAGCGTGCTCGAGTCGCTGAAGGGCAACGCCTCGGGCACGCGGTACGCGACGACGAACGACCAGAGCTCGGCGTGCGGTGTCCGGTTGGCCGAGCGGCGCCGCATCCTGATCTACGACGAGCACGTAGGACTGTGCGGCGGCTACGCGCAGCTGCGGGTCGCACAGCGCGCCGCGATCGTTCGCGCCGCACTGCGCGGCGCGCCGATCCGCCACGTCGTCGCGCGCGGCGAGTGGCTCTGGCAGATCGCCCGGAACGAGCTACTCGTGCAAGACACGCGGGAGAACTACTACCGCTACTACCCGACGGATCGTGCCGTGGCCCGCGCGGCTCGGCGCATCTACCGGCTCAACCGCGGCACGATCGGGCGCAACCCGAGCCGGCTCCGCCCCGGTATGCGGCTGCGCATTCCCCGCCTGCGCTAGCGCCGCAGCAGAAGCCGGTGCGGCGCTAGCGCGCGAGCTGCGTGAGCACGTCAAGTCGGGCCCGGCCACCGCGGAGGGGTAGCCGCAACCGTCGCCGACGGATTTCGCGGTATCCACATACTCGGTTCGACATCAAAACGGTCCTCGGGACTCCCTTGATGTCGATTCGGGTGGTAGCGCGCCTACCGTCACTGCGCGAGCTCGCGCTCGGCTTCGATGAAGGCCTCGAGTGGGGCGAGCAGGTCCTGTACGGCGGTCAGTGCGGTCTCGAGCTCACGGGTCCGTTGGAGTGTGGCGAGTGCGGGCTCGGCGCGCGCGAGCGTCTCCTCCAACGCTGCGGCGCACCGCTGCCAGGCCGCCTCGACGAGCGGGTGACGCCACGCCGGCAACTCCGCGGTGGCGTCCGCCAGGGCAACCCGAAGTGTCTCGACGCCGACCCGCGCAGGCAGCGCCGCGACGCGTGGCGAACTCGGCACGCAGCGCACCATCGCCCGTTGCGCCAGGTCGACGTGTGCCGCGCAGCGAGCAAAGGCTGCGATCACCTCTGCCGGCACCCTCAGCGGTCGCGGGCGGCCGGGCACCGACGAATGTTAGGCGTGAGCGGGGGTAGGGCCGACCCGTGACCGAAGTGCCCGACGACGCGACCCCCGACTACGTCGAGTCGGTTCCGGCGTCGCCGAGCCTGAACGACGCAACCGAAGGGGAGCCGCCCACTGACGGCTTCACGGTCGTCGAGGGCACGCCGGGACCATCGGGCAGCCAACCCGAGGTCGCGGAGTATCCCGACGCGAGCGAGCCCGGAGACGCGGCTGACGTCGTCGACGGCCTGCTGCCGGAAGCCCGCGACGACGACGCCGGGAGCCACGCGCCGGAGTCCCCGACGTACACCGCCGACGCGCAGGAGAGCTGACCATGCCATCGACGAAGAGCGACCGGTCGCTCGGCGAGCTCGTCGCGGAGGCGACCGCGGAGCTGTCGACGCTCTTCCGCAAGGAGGTCGAGCTCGCCAAGGTGGAGATCCGCGACGGTCTCGGCAACGCCGGCAAGGGCGCTGGTGCCTTCGGCGCGGCGGGCTTCGCGGGCTACCTCGCACTGCTGTTCTTCTCCCTCGCGGTCGTCTTCGCACTCGACGCCGCCGGGCTTGCGCTGTGGGTCGCGTTCCTGCTCGTAGCGAGCTGCTACGGCGTCGTGGCCGCACTCCTCGCGAAGACCGGCAAGCGCGCGCTCGCGAACGCGTCGCCGGTTCCCGACCGCACGGTGGAGACCCTCAAGGAGGACGTCGCGTGGGCCAAACACCCGACGAGATAGCGGCCGAGATCGAGCAGACGCGCGAGGAGCTCGGCGAGACGCTCGCCGCGATCGGCGAGAAGGTCGCCCCCGCGAACGTCGTGAAGTCGCACCCCGTCCCGACCGCGGCCGTCGCGGGCGGCGGGCTGCTTGCCGTCGTAGTGCTCGTCTGGCGACGCATCCGCCAGCGGCGACGCGCTTAGTCGAGGCCATCTGGACGGCTGGTGGGTCAGCGAGTGCGCCGGCATCGGGCCGTACGCTCCACCGCATGCCGGCCGAGAGCGACCTGCTCGTCCCGGGCCCGTGGACGCATCGCGACGTCTGGGCCAACGGCACGCGCTTTCATGTCGCGGAGGCCGGCAGCGGCCCGCTCGTCCTGCTGCTGCACGGGTTCCCGCAGAACTGGTGGTGCTGGCGCGCGCAGCTGGTCGGCCTGGCCGACGCGGGATTCCGCGCGGTCGCGCCCGACTTGCGCGGTTACGGCGCGAGTGACAAACCGCCGGACGGCTACGACGGCTACACGCTCACCGCGGACATCGCCGGGCTCGTCCGCGCGCTGGGTGAGCGCGACGCGGTCATCGTCGGCCACGACTGGGGCGGCGCGATCGCGTGGAGCGTCGCAGCACTACACCCGGAGGTCGTTCGCAAGCTCGTCGTGCTCGGTGTCGCGCACCCGCTGCGGCACCGCGCCGCGCTTGTCCGCGACCCGCGCGGGCAGCTGCGCGCGAGCTGGTACATGCTCGCGATGCAGACGCCAGTGCTCGCCGAGCGCTACCTGCTGGCAGACGACGCGGCGTCGGTCGCCGAGATGCTCGACGAGTGGTCCGGGCCGGACTGGCCCCCGCCCGACGTCGTAGCCCACTACCGGAACGCGCTGCAGGTGTCGGGGGTCGCGCACTCAGCCGTGGAGTACTACCGGTGGCTCGTGCGCGCGACGGTACGACCGTCGGGGGTGCGCTTCTACCGCAAACTGCGCGCACCGATCGCCGCACCAACCTTGCACCTCCACGGCGCGCTCGACGCATCCGTGCTGACGAAGACGGCGCTCGGCTCGGGCCGTTACGTCGCGGGTCTCTACGAGTGGCGGGTGCTCGACCGCGTGGGCCACTTCCTGCCCGAGGAAGCACCGGACGTCGTCACCGGTGAGCTCGTGCGCTGGGCCAAGGACGACTGACGTGGGTGACCCACCCACGCCGCGCGTCGACCGTGACCGCGACCCGGCCGGGCGCCCGCGCAACGCGCGACCGCGCGACGCGCTCGGGCGGCCCCTCCCGCGCGGCGGCGAGAACGCCGGGTGGCGGGAGCGCCTCGCCGCGGCCGACGCCGAGGTGGCGCTCCCACCCGAGGCCGCGCTGGCGGAGGCGGACCGGCTGCTCGCCACGGGGCGGCCGTTCGAGGCGCACGAGGTGCTCGAGGCGGTGTGGCACGTCGCGCCACCGGACGAGCGTGATCTCTGGCAGGGACTGGCACAGGTCGCGGTCGGCGTGACCCACATCTATCGCGGCAACCCGGTCGGTGCCGCCGCGCTGCTGCAGCGGGCGGCGAACCGCATCTCCGTGCACGTCGGCGTCGAGCATGGCGTCGACATCACGCGGTTGACCGCGGAGGCACGGGCGCTCGCCGAGCTGGTTGCGACGAGTGGCGTCGACGCCGCGCGCCCGGTGGCCGAGGGTCTACGTCTGCGCGGTTAGGCCGCGTCAGCGCGGGCCTCGACCCGCGCCGCGAGGTCGTCGAGGTAGTCCTCGATGAGCCGCTGCCACACCAGCGGCGCTACGCCGGACGAGTGCGGGATCTCGGCGGACAGCCGGGCGCGGGTAGCCGCACCGGCCGCGACAGCCGAAGGCATGAGCAACAGCACGCCGCTGAGCGACTCACCAGCGTGTGCGAACGCCAAGCGGACGACGTAGGCGGCTGGTTTGCGCTGCGGTGCCCACGCGTGCACAACGCCGCGGCGTGGAGCCGCCTCGCCGCTCGCGACGAGCAACGCGGCCCCCACTGCGCGCGCGGCGATCGTGCGCTCCGTGACGATGCCCGCCACTGCTCACCCCTTCGAGCGCCCGGTGCTTGCTTACTGCTTGCAAATGTTAGCACTGAGCGGCGCGGCTAAACCCGATTCGCGGTGTGATTCACGCCACGCGCGCCCTAGTCGCAGGCCTGCGTGCTGACCTGGGCGGTGGCCCGCGCCCCCCGTCCGGCGTCGCCGGCGACCTCGCCGGCAGTGAGCGCATATCCGGTGTTGCGGTCGTCGGCGGCCGCCGCGAACACCACGCCGTAGATGCGCCCGTCCGGGGCGAGCAACGGGCCGCCGGAGTTGCCCGGCTGGACCACCGCGTTGAGCGAGTAAACCGAACGGCGAACGACGTGCCGCTGGTAGATGTCGCGGCCCACCGCGGTGATCTCGTCGCGTACTCGCGCGGCGCGCGGTTGGAAAGGTCCGCCGCCTGGGTAGCCGACGACGATGGCGGAGTCGCCCTTCTTGGCCGAGCCGTCGAAGGCGAGCGGCGCGACGGCGAGGCCCTCGACGTAGAGCACGGCGATGTCCACCTCGGGGTCGTAGAGCACGACACGCGCGTCGAGCCGGTCGCCAGACTCGGTGATGACCGACGGACTGCGGACGCCGGCCACGACATGCGCGTTGGTCATGACGTGCTGAGTCGCGTA
>JBHELW010000196.1:0-4612 GCA_046262915.1 Mycobacteriales bacterium
GTCCCTACTGCTCGGTCGCGGCCGCGGCTACCGGCGTGGCGGGGGCTTCCGCCGTACGCACCGGGCGCAGCGTCTTGTGGGGCGCGAGCACCATGATCATGTTGCGGCCGTCCTGCTTCGGCAGCGACTCGACGACCCCGAGGTCGGCGACGTCGTTGGCGAGCCGTTCGAGCAAGCGATAGCCGAGCTCGGGTCGCGACTGCTCGCGTCCGCGGAACATGATCGTCACCTTCACCTTGTCGCCGGCTTTGAGGAACCGCACGACGTGGCCCTTCTTGGTGCCGTAGTCGTGCGGGTCGATCTTCGGGCGGAGCTTGATCTCCTTGATCACGGTCAGGGTGGTCTTCTTGCGCGCCTCCCTGGCCTTCTGCGCGTTCTCGTACTTGAACTTGCCGTAGTCCATTAGCTTGCAGACCGGCGGGCGGGCCATCGGCGCGACCTCGACGAGGTCGAGGTCCGCATCGAGCGCGAGCTGCATGGCCTGCTCGATGGGGACGATGCCGATCTGCTCGCCCGCGGCGCCGACGAGGCGCACCTCGGGGACGCGGATCCGGTCGTTGATCCTGGGCTCGACGCTGATGGGGCCTCCTGGTTGATGCCTGCGGGGCGACCGCGGTCGGCGAAGCGAAAGGCCCCGTCGCGCCTGCGCACGAAGGGGCCCCGTCGGTGCGACGTGCCGGTGGATGCCGACTCGTCACCGAGCCGCTACGCCGGAGCGCGCGGCCCGACCGAGACCTCGCGGCGGAGACCACCACGGGGTGGGGAGCGGGGCTCCCACTTGCGCGCCGGTCTCGCCTAGACGAACCGGACGGTCGCGCTCAAGGGTAGCAGGGCAAGGGCCGTTGTCAGATCAACCGACGCGCCACTGCCGCTTGGGCTCCTTGGGCCGACTTGCAGCCGCGCAGCAGCCCTCAATGAGCAGGAAGCAGGACCCATGTCCCGGTGAGCGAAGTTTTTCACTGCTGCGTCTGTTGTCGTCGCAACGCTCGTGCCGATCTCGTCAGTCTCGGCTAGCCCACCGTGGTGCCGTAGTGACGGCGAGATCAATGCGCGAAGATGCCGAACCGACGGGTGCCGCGCAGCGAATGTCCCTTGGTCGGACGCACGATCCGCAATGGCGGCGTGGCGGTAGTCGTCCCGACAGCTGGCCAGAGCATTACTGCGTACGCGGATGGTGACCTGCCCGAGAGCGACGCATCGCTTACAGTCGTCGTCTCGGAAGCCGAAGAGGTGCAGGCGATCGGCCAGGCGTCAACGGTCACAGACGGTCCCACCGGCGGCGTCGCTGCGTGCTCTGACGCACAGTACTCAGCATTGGGCTACACGATGCGAGGCACGTTTGGGTGGTACTACAACCAGACATTCGGGCCAGCCAACCTGAACAACCTGATCGCCTGGTACGCGGACGGAATGGCGTGTAACGGCGCGTGGTATCTCCGGGGCGCCGCGACGCACGAAGCCGGGCACATCCATGGCCTCGGCCATGTGGCGGAGGTTTCGAACGGTTACCAGACGATGAGCGCCAAGCTGAACGGAACGTGTCAGATCTCCGAGCGCACACTCGGGCTGGGCGACATAAACGGTCTAGTGGCCAAGTACGGTCGGATCTAGTGACTCGACGAACCATCTACCTCGCTCGGGAGTTGCTATCTAACGCGACGTTTACTCCTGTTCGCTCCAGCGAGGATCGGCGGCATGTAATGACAAAACGTACGCATGGAGCCTTGGCCGTAGCGGCAGTGCTGCTGAGCGTCGGATGCGGTACGAACGCAGCCGACACGACCGCTACCGGCCACGCCCAGGGCTCTACGACGTCCTCGCCGCAAGATGAGGCGACAGTACCGCCAGAGTTTCGGCCGGCCTGCGGCAAGCCCGGCAGCCATGTCGAAGTGAAGTCGGACTACGCCCTCGTCCGACATGCGGAGTGTGACCTTACTGGCGTCACGCTCACCCGCGAGGGTCGAGGCGGCGCGATACCACCGCCTCCCGGTCAGACAGTAACGGGTAGCGGCGGCGTGAGCGTCAGCGTCGCCGATAACGGCGATGTCACGTTCAGGGCGACAGGGGAGCCCGGGAACTTTTAGACCGACCAGCGCACCGAGCGGGCGTCGGGACGAAGCCAGGACTCCGTCATCGGCTCAGCTCCGGTTCTCGACCATCTCCAGGGCCGCGCGGGCGGCGTCGGCTCCCTTGTTGCCTTCGTCCCCACCGGCTCGCGCCCAGGCCTGCTCGAGGTCGTCGACGGTCAGTACGCCGAACCCAACCGGCACGCCGGTGTCCAACGACACCCGCAGGCAGCCATCCGCCACGGCGTGGCAGACGTAGTCGAAGTGCGGCGTTCCGCCGCGGACGACCGCGCCGAGGCAGACCACGGCGTCGACCCGACCACCGGCGGCCAACCGCTGGGCACCGAGCGCGATCTCGAACGCACCCGGGACGCGCACGCACTCGACGTCGGCGTCGGCGACGCCCGCCTCGGCGAGCGCGCCGAGCGCACCGGCGAGCAACGCGTCGACGACCTCGCTATGCCAGCGTGCGGCGACCACGCCGACGCGGCGGCCACGCCCGTCGACCGCATCGCTGCTGGTCGGCGCACCGGAGCCCGTCACGGCGCCTCGGCAACGTCGTCGCTGCCGCGTCGGGCGTCCGCGCTCGCACCGTCGGTGACCGGCAGCGGGTCGGCGCTCGCCTCGGTGGGCTCGTCGAGCGCGTCGAGCGCGCCGGGCAGGTCGAGCAGGTGACCGAGCCGGTCCTGCTTCGTCCGCAGATAGGTGATGTTGTCCTCGGTCGGCGTCGTCGTGAGTGGTAGCCGTTCGACGATCTCGAGCCCGTAGCCCTCCAGGCCGGCTCGCTTCGTCGGGTTGTTCGTCAGCAGTCGCATCGTGCGGATGCCGAGGTCGACGAGGATCTGCGCGCCGGTGCCGTAGTCGCGCGCGTCGGCGGGGAGGCCGAGCTGAAGGTTGGCGTCGACGGTGTCCGCGCCGGCGTCCTGCAACTGGTAGGCCTGCAGCTTGTGCATCAGGCCGACGCCCCGGCCCTCGTGACCGCGCACGTAGAGCACGACACCGCGACCGTGCTCGGCGACAGCGCGGATGGCGGCGTCGAGCTGGCGCCCGCAGTCGCAGCGCACGGAGCCGAAGACATCGCCGGTCAGGCACTCGGAGTGCACGCGGACGAGGACGTTCTGCCCGTCACCGATCTCCCCCATGACCAGCGCCACATGTTCGACACCGTCGAAGACGGAGCGGTAGCCGACTGCGCGAAACTCGCCGTAGCGCGTCGGGATGCGCGCCTCCGCGATCGCCTGGACCTGCTTCTCGGTGCGCCGTCGATACGCGATGAGGTCGGCGATGGAGATGAGCGCGAGCCCGTGTTCGTCGGCAAACGCGCGCAGCTCGTCGAGCCGCGCCATGTCGCCGTCGTCCTTCTGCGACACGATCTCGCAGAGCACTCCGGCCGGTCGCAGGCCGGCGAGCCGGGCGAGGTCCACCGCCGCCTCGGTATGGCCCGGCCGGCGTAGCACGCCGCCCTCCTTCGCGCGCAGGGGGGCGACATGTCCGGGCCGGGTGAAGTCGGCGGCGGTCGCGTCGGGCGATGCCAGCAACCGCATCGTGACCGACCGGTCGATCGCGGAGATGCCGGTCGAGACTCCCTCACGCGCGTCGACCGACACGGTGAACGCGGTGCCGCGCTTGTCCTGGTTGACCGGGTACATCGGTGGCAGCTCGAGCCGGTCGCAGTCGGCGTCGGTGAGCGGGACGCAGATATAGCCCGACGTGTAGCGCACCATGAACGCCACGAGTTCGGGGGTCGCCATCTCGGCGGCGAAGATGAGGTCGCCCTCATTCTCGCGGTCCGCGTCGTCTACGACGACCACCGCGCGCCCGGCGGCGATCTCCGCGAGCGTGCGGTCGATCGTGTCGAAGTCGGTCACATCGCGCTCCGGGCAAGCAGCCGCTCGACGTACTTCGCGACGACGTCGACCTCGAGGTTGACGGCGTCGCCCGCGCCCTTCCGACCGAGGGTCGTCCGCGCGAGCGTCGTCGGGATCAGCCCGACGGAGAACTCATCGTCGGAGACGTCGACGACCGTGAGGCTGACGCCGTCGACGGTTAGCGACCCCTTGACGACGACGTAGCGCGCGAGCGCGGCGGGCAGGGCAATGCGCACGGTGTCCCACGACTCGCCATGCGTCCGCGAGGTGATCGTGGCCGTGCTGTCGACGTGGCCCTGCACGAGATGACCACCGAGGCGCGCCTGCAACGTGACCGGGCGCTCGAGGTTCACCGGGTCACCCGCGTGCAACGCGCCGAGGTTCGTCCGCTGCAGCGACTCACCCATCACGTCCGCCGTGAACGTGTCGCCGTCGACGACCGCAGCCGTCAGACAGCAGCCGTTGACCGCGACCGAGTCGCCGGGCGCGAGATCGGCGCTGAGCGCGGCGCGGACCGTCAGGCGCGCGCCGTCCGCCGCCCGTGCCATGTCTCGCACGGCACCGAGCTCCTCGACGATTCCGGTGAACATCAGCTCGCCGCCTTCTCGGGCCGCGCGGTGATGCGCATGTCGGCACCGATCGGCGTCACCTCGTCGACGTGCAGACGCCACGCGGAGC
>JBHELW010000197.1:0-12852 GCA_046262915.1 Mycobacteriales bacterium
GGGGCAACGATCCCGAGCTCGTCGCGACGTTTCGCGCCGAGGTTGAGGAGCGGCTTGCCTCGCTGACATCGGGGTTGCTCGCGCTGGAGTCCAACCCGCGCGCGCGCGACGCGATCGCGGGGCTGTTCCGCGACGCGCACACCGTGAAGGGCTCGGCGAAGATGCTCGGCCTCGACCACGTCGTGGCCGTCGCGCACCTGATGGAGGACCTGCTCGGCGACCTGCGCGACGCGCGGCTCGGCGTACGGCGTGATCTCGTCGACGTGCTGCTCGCGTCGTGCGACGCGGTCGCCCGCGCGATGCCCGGTGCCGCTGCGCCCGTCGACGCCGCCGCACTGGATCCCGTCGTCGCCGCGCTGCAGTCGGCGATCCGCGGGGACGACCCCGTGGCCGTGCCGCGACTCGCGGAACCGGAGCAGGCCGACGTAGACGACGACGTCGCGGCCACGACAGCCACGGCTGCGGCGTCCGACTCAGTGCGCGTCGCGGCCAGCAAGGTCTACGACCTCATCGACATCGTCGGCGAGGCTGCGCTCGGGGCCCGCCGCGTCGAGCAGACCTCGCTCACCATGAACGAGCTGTTCAACGACCACGCCCGCTGGTCGAAGTCACTGCGCGCAGCCGCTGCGGTGAGCGAGTCGGAGCTGCCAGAGTCGGTGACGCTGGCGCTGCACCGGCTGGTCGCGATCGGCGACCAGGTCCAAGGCGCCGCCGCGACGCTGCGGGAGCTCATCGAGTCGCACCAGGCGCGGGTCGCACAGGTGCGCGACGGCGCGATGGGGCTCGCCATGGTCCCGCTGCACCGGGTCGTCGCGGCGTTCCCGCGGCTGGTCCGCGACGTTGCCGTCGCGAGCGGGAAGGACGTGCGGCTCGAGCTCGTCGGCGAGGACACCGAGCTCGACAAGCAAGTGCTCGACGGCGTCTCCGACGCGCTGAAGCACCTCGTGACCAACGCGGTCGACCACGGCTGCGAGGCAGCTGCGGACCGCGTGATCGTCGGCAAGCCGGCGCAGGCGACCGTGCGCGTGGCCGCGCGCGCCGCCGGCGGTCACGTCCTGATCGACGTGTCCGACGACGGGCGCGGCATCGACGAGGACGCGGTTCGCGAGCGCGCGGTCGAGATGGGCCTGCTCGCCGCCGACTCCACGTTGACCGGCGCGCCGTTGCTGCAGCTGCTGTTCACGCCGGAGTTCTCTACGGCCGCTGCGGTGACGCAGACGTCTGGTCGTGGCGTCGGCCTCGACGTCGTGAAGACCGCGGTCGACGCGCTCGGCGGGACCATCGACGTCACGACCGTGCACGGCGTCGGCGCGACGTTCACGCTCACGTTGCCGGTGACCCTCGGCGTAATGCGTTGCCTGATCGCGCGCATCGACGACGAGCGCTACGCGATCCCAGTCTCGGGCGTGGTCGAGTCGATTGGCTTGCGCGAGTCCGAGGTCTCGACGCTCGGCGCGGCGCCGGTCGTCATGCGGCACGGGCAGTCGCTGCCGCTGCTGGATCTCGGCGCGGCGCTCGATCGGCCCGGCGATCGCGCGTCGGGCGCGGCGCTCGTGGTCCGGCATGCGGACCGGCAGATCGCCTGGGCGGTGGATCGGCTAGACGGTGAGCTGGAGCTCGTCGTCAAAGACCTCGGCTCGTTCTTACGACGGATCCCCGGCATCGCCGGCGCGACCATCGCGGGCGACGGCGCCGTCGTGCTGCTGCTCGACCTGCGCGAGCTCGCCGACCGGGCGATGGGTGCACCGCGGCTCGGGCCACCGCGCGCGACGTCGACGGTGCGGTCGGAGCAGCCAGGCAAGCGCGCGAAGGTGCTCGTCGTCGAAGACTCGGTCGGGGTGCGCGAGCTCGAACGCGTGATCCTCGAAGGCGCCGGCTACCTCGTCGAGACGGCCGTCGACGGGTTGGACGGCGCGTCGCGTCTCCGCGGCGCCGACCCGGCGGACATCGTCATCAGCGACGTCGAGATGCCGGGCATGGACGGCTTCGCGCTGACCCGCACCATCCGGCGTACCAAAGGCTGGGAACAGGTGCCGGTCGTCATCATGACGTCGCGCGGCGACGACGAGGACCGCCGCGCCGGCCTGGAGGCGGGTGCCAGCGCCTACCTGCTGAAGACGGAGTTCGACCAGTCCCAGCTGGTCGACACCGTCCGCCGACTCGTCGGTCGTTAGGCTCGCCGCGTGGCTGGAACCGTCGTCGTCGCCGACGACAGCCCGACGCTGCGGCGCATCGTCACCTCGGTGCTCAAGGGCAGCGGCTACGACGTGATCGAGGCCGAGGACGGCATCGAAGCGGTGCAAACGGCGTTCCGCGCCCAGCCCGACGCGGTCGTGCTCGACGTGCAGATGCCGCGCGTCTCGGGATACGTCGCGTGCCGGCTACTCAAGGACGACTGGCAGACCGCAGACATCCCGGTGATCCTGCTGACGTCGCTGGACGCGGCGTCGGACCGCTACTGGGGTCGCAGCGCGGGTGCCGACGACTACCTCACGAAGGACTTCGAGGCGCCCGAGCTCAGCGCGGCGATCAACGGCGTCATCGAGCGCGCGGCACAGGCGCGCGGCGGACGGCCGGCCCTGAAGGCCGACGCGGTTGAGCTCACGGACGACGACGTGATGGCCAAGGTGTGTGAGCTGCTCGACCGCAAGCTCTTCGAGACGTCCGTGGCCGCGACCGTCACGGAGCTGGCGGCCGTGACGCACGGCTTCGACGAGACCGCGGCCAAGCTGCTCGACGTCATCAGCCGGTTCGTCGACTACCACCTCGCGGTCGTCATGCTGCTCGACGAGCGCCTCGCCTACGTCTCAGTGACGGCGCCGGTGTCGGAGACGCACTACGCCGACTTCGTCGCGCGCTCGGTCGAGACGGGTGCCTCTGCGGCCGGGCTCGCGCTCGTGCCCGAGGACATGTCCGCGCAAGTCGTCGACCCGGAGGAGAACCTCGGCGCTGACGAAGACGCGGAGATGTCGACCTTCCTCTCCATGCCGCTGCGCGGTCATGGCGGCCACGTGGTCGGCGTGCTCGCGCTCTCGTCGTCGCTCAAGAACGCATTCAGCGAAACATCCCTGTCGACGTTGAAGCTGCTCGAGGGCCCCGCCGCGCTCGTCATCGACAACGCGCGCCTGGCGCAGTCCAGCGCGATACCGAGAGTCGCGCCGTAACGCGTCACTAGGTTGGGCGCCGTGGCGGTGGGCGAGGACGAGTTCCGGGCAGCCATGCGCCGCTGGCCGACCGGAGTCTCGGTTCTCACCGCGCGCAGCGAGCGCGGACACCACGGGATGACCGCGAACTCGTTCACCGCCGTGTCGCTTGACCCGGTGCTGATCCTCGTGTGTGTCGAGAAGGCCGCGCGGTTCCACGCTGCGGTCGAGGCCACCGGCGCGTTCGGGATCAGCGTCCTCGCGGACGACCAGGAAGACATCGCGCGCTGGTTCGCCTTGCGGGGCCGGCCCTACGAGGCAGCGGAGTTCGCCGACTTCGGCAACCACGAGGCCCCGTCCGGCGTGCTGCTGCTCGACAACTCGCTCGCGACCTTGGAGTGCCGGACGACGGCGGTCCACGACGGCGGCGACCACTCGATCCTCGTCGCGCAGGTGGTCACCGCTGAGGTGCTGCGACCGGATGCTGGTCCGCTGCTCTACTTCGACGGCGACTACGGCAGCCTCGTCCGCGGCTGAGGCGGCACGCGCTTGCCAGCGAGCATCGTGTCCTCGGCGACCTCGACCAGCGCGCCATTGCGCCGCCGGACGGTGACTATGCCCGCCGACCACGAGACGAGCTCGCCAACGACGTCGCCGAGCCCCGTGCGCCCGTCGGTCAGCTTCCTGCGTATCGACACCCGTTCGCCGACGTCGTCTGGTGAGATCGCGACGACGTAGCGGGCACCCCAGTGCGGCGTGTTGCCGGGCACCTTGGGCACCCTGCGATACTAGGAACGCATGCGCTGACCCGGCCGAGCCGGACCGAGGAGGACTCGACCCCAGTGACCTACACGATCGCTGAGCCCTGCGTGGACGTGAAGGACAAGGCCTGCATCGAAGAGTGTCCCGTTGACTGCATCTACGAGGGTGTCCGGTCGCTGTACATCCACCCAGATGAGTGCGTCGACTGCGGCGCGTGCGAGCCAGTCTGCCCGGTCGAGGCGATCTTCTACGAGGACGACGTGCCGGGTGTGTGGAAGCCCTACACCAAGGACAACAAGGACTTCTTCGCCGAGCTGGGATCGCCCGGCGGTGCGTCCAAGGTCGGCCCGCAGTCGTTCGACGGCCCCCTCGTCGCCGGGCTCCCCGCGGAGTAACGCCTGCGCCTTCCGGAGTTTCCCTGGGATCGGCTCGCTTCTTACGCCGAAACTGCGCGCGCGCATCCCGATGGGGTCGTCGACCTGTCCGTCGGCACGCCGGTCGATCCCACGCCATCTGTGGCCATCGCGGCGCTCGCGGCCGTGGGTGATGCGCCGGGCTACCCCGCAGTCCTCGGTACGACAGACCTGCGCGCGGCGGTGGCGGCGTGGTTGCAGCGCCGGTTCGGTGTTGTCGTCGATCCGGTGACCGAGGTGCTGCCGACGATCGGCAGCAAGGAGCTCATCGCGCTGCTGCCACTGCTGCTCGGCTGCACCGGTGCGGTCGCGTTCCCCGACCTCGCCTACCCGACGTACGACATCGGCGCGCGCCTCGCGAACTGCCGTCCCGTCGCCGTGCCGACGGTCGACGGCTTGGTCGACGTCACCGCACTGGATCGCGTCGCGGCCGACGCGTCGCTGCTCTGGGTCAACTACCCCGCCAACCCGCACGGCCGCGTGGCGCCCGCCGAACACCTCGCCGATGTCGTCGCGTGGGGTCGTGACAGCGGCGTGGTCGTCGCCAACGACGAGTGCTACGTCGAGCTGTGCTGGTCCGCACCGGCGGTGACCGTGCTCGCCGGCGGGACCGACGGGGTGCTCGCCGTGCACTCGATGTCGAAGCGGTCGAACATGGCCGGGCACCGCGCCGGAACGGTGACCGGCGACGCCGCGCTGATCCGCCGCATCTACGACGGGCGCCGGCACGCGGGTCTCATCGTGCCGACGCCGGTGCAGGCCGCCATGGCTGCGGCGCTCGGCGACGACGCGCACGTCGCGGAGCAGCGCGAGCGCTACGCCGAGCGGCGCGCGCTGCTGCTGCCCGCTCTCGACAAGGCGGGCTGGCGGGTGGACCACTCCGAAGGCGGGCTGTACCTGTGGGCGACGCATCCGGCGTACGACTGCTGGAGCGCAGTCGCGACGCTCGCCGAGGTCGGCGTTCTCGTCGCTCCCGGCGAGTTCTACGGCGCACCGGGCGCGCGGCATGTGCGCATCGCGCTGACCGCGCCGACCGAGCGGGTGCGCGCAGCGGCCGACCGCATCGCCGCCCTTCCCATCGCCCTCACCTGATGATCTTGCGGCAATTTGTCGCGGTCCCACGCGCGCTGGTCCGCATTGCCGCCGCCGACCGCGCCGCCGCCGACCCCACGGCCGCCGCCGACCGCGCCGCCGCCGACCGCGCCGCCGCGAACCCCCCGGCCTAACCCGGCCTTCCCCGCGGATCTTGTGCGCTATCGGACAGCAGCGCGCGCGCGGCCGCACAGGGTTCGCCTGAAAGTAAGGTGCCCGCCGTGACCCCAGCCGCTGCGGCCAGCCCAATTAGCGCGCAGGTCGACGAGCTTTGGGCGCGGCGCGCTGAGCTCACGGACGCTGACGCGACCGCGCGGGCGACGGTGGTCGCCGCGATCGACCAGCTCGACGCCGGCGCCGCGCGGGTCGCGATCGTGGCCGACTCCGGCGAGGTCGTCGTCGACCAGCGGGCAAAGCGCGCGATCCTGCTCGCGTTCAAGCTGCTGCCGATGGCCGACGTCACCGTCGGCCCGTACCACTATCGCGACCGCGTCCCGCTCAAGCAGCCAGCCGCCGGTGTGCGCGCCGTCCCCGGCGCCATCGCGCGCTGGGGCTCTTACCTCGCGCCCGGCGTCGTGCAGATGCCGTCCTACGTCAACATCGGCGCCTACGTCGACCGCGACACGCTCATCGACACCTGGGCGACCGTTGGCTCCTGCGCACAGATCGGCCAACGCGTGCATCTGTCCGGCGGTGTCGGGATCGGCGGCGTCCTCGAACCCGAGCAGGCCGCGCCGGTCGTCGTCGAGGACGACGCGTTCGTCGGCTCGCGCTGCATCGTCGTGGAAGGCGCGCGCGTACGGCGGGGAGCGAAGCTCGGTGCCGGCCTGATCCTGACGTCGTCGACCCGCGTCTACGACGCCGAGTCCGGCGCCGAGCTACCGCGCGGCGAGGTGCCCGAGCGCGCCGTCGCCGTCGGGTCGACCCGGGTGAAGTCGTTCGCGGGCGGCGACTTCGGCATGCCGTGTGTGCTCGTGCTGCGCGTGCTGCCCGAGGGCGCGGCGCATGACAAGACGATGCTCAACGACATCCTGCGCGAGCACGGCATCGCGACGTAATGCGCGCAACCGCGCTCGACCTGTCGTCCCCGGTCGACGAGCTCACCGCGCTGCTCGTCGACACCTCGTCGGTTAGCGGCCGCGAGGGCCCGCTCGCCGGCCTCGTCGAAGACGCGTTGACCGCGCTGCCGCACCTGTCGGTCGCGCGCGACGGCGACGCCGTCGTCGCCCGCACGTCGCTCGGCCGTGAGCACCGCATCTTGCTCGCGGGGCACCTCGACACCGTCCCGGTTGCCGACAACCTGCCGTCGCGCGTCGAGGCAGACCGGCTCTATGGCTGTGGCACGACGGACATGAAGAGCGGACTCGCGGTGATGCTCCATCTTGCCGCGACACTCGCCGACCCGCGGGCCGACCTCACGTTCGTCTGCTACGACAACGAGGAGGTCGAGGCCGAGCGCAATGGTCTCGGCCGCATCGCGCGCAGCCACCGCGAGTGGCTGGACGCCGACCTCGCGATCCTCATGGAGCCGACGTCGGCAGCGGTCGAGGCGGGGTGTCAGGGCACGCTGCGCGCCGCAGTGACGGTGCCGGGGCGGCGCGCCCATACCGCGCGCGCGTGGCTCGGCGACAACGCGATCCACGCCGCGGCGCCGCTCCTCGCGCGACTGGCGGCGTACGACGCGCGGCGGGTCGTCATCGACGGCTGCGAGTACCGCGAGGGACTGTCCGCGGTGGCCATTGACGGCGGTGTCGCCGGCAACGTCGTGCCGGACGAGTGCACCGTGACGGTCAACTTCCGCTTCGCCCCGGACCGCAGCATCGACGACGCATTCGCCCACGTCGGCGAGGTCCTCTCGCCGTACGACGTTCGGTTGCTCGACGCGGCGCCCGGGGCGATGCCCGGACTCCGTGCACCGGCGGCGGCGGAGTTCGTCGACGTGGTCGGCAGCCCGCCGGTCGCAAAGCTCGGCTGGACCGACGTCGCGCGCTTCGCCCAGCTCGGTATCCCCGCGGTCAACTACGGCCCAGGCGACCCCAACGTCGCGCACACCCGCGAGGAGTACGTCGAGCTGCCGCGGATCACCGAGTGCGCCGAGGTTCTCCGCCGCTTCCTTTCCTGACGCTTCCTTTCCTGAGGCCGCCGCCAGTTAGCCTCGCGCCCGTGACTGACGCACCGGAGGAGTTGCCGCCCGCACCCGACGTACCGGAAGAGGCGCCGCCGGGACATGAGCGTCGCCGCGGACCCGTGACGTTGCGCGGTCGCGATGTCGATGCCGGGACGACCGATCAGCGCCTCCTCGACTCGCGCGGGCCGTCGGACTGGGTGCACACCGACCCCTGGCGCGTGCTGCGCATCCAGTCGGAGTTCGTCGAGGGGTTCGGTGCGTTGGCGGAGATGCCGGCCGCCGTAAGCGTGTTCGGATCCGCACGCACGCCGCCGGGCCATCCCGACTACGACAAAGCCGTCGCACTCGGCCGCGCGCTCGCCGAAGCGGGGTTCGCCGTCATCACTGGCGGCGGTCCCGGACTCATGGAGGCAGCGAACCGCGGTGCCAGCGACGCGGGCGGGATGTCTGTCGGGCTCGGCATCGAGCTGCCGTTCGAGCAGCGCATGAACGACTGGGTCAGCACGGGCATCGAGTTCCGCTACTTCTTCGTGCGCAAGACGATGTTCGTGAAATACGCGCAAGCGTTCGTGATCTTGCCCGGCGGCTTCGGCACGCTCGACGAGCTGTTCGAGGCGTTGACGCTCGTGCAGACCCGCAAGGTCACGCAGTTCCCGGTCGTCCTGCTCGGCACTGACTACTGGTGCGGACTCGTGGACTGGCTGCGCGACACGATGCTCGCGACCGGACGAATCTCGCCGGAAGACCTCGACCTCATGGTGGTGACGGATGACGTCGCCGAGGCGGTGCGGGTCATCGTCTCCGCCAACGGCGCGCGGCGCGCGACCGGCGGCATGCGCAGCACCCCGCCGCGCGCCGTCGCGCACGACGGCGATGGACCCCGGCGTCTTGACCACGACGGCACCTGACCTGACCCGTGGCCGTCGTCTGCGTGTTCGGCTCCTCCAGCGACGCCATCCCACAGCGCTACCTCGACCTCGCCCATGAGGTCGGCTACGAGCTCGCCCGACGCGGCCATTCCGTCGTAACGGGCGGCGGCAGCGTCAGCGTCATGGGCGCGGTCGCGCGGGCCGCGCGGGCCGGCGGCGCCACGACCGTGGGCGTGATCCCGGAGGTGCTCATGGGCTACGAGATCGCGGACCGCGACGCCGAGCTCGTCGTCGTCGACACGATGCGCGAGCGGAAGGCCGAGATGGAGCACCGCGCCGACGCGTTCCTCACGCTGCCCGGCGGCATCGGAACGCTCGAGGAGCTCCTCGAGATCTGGACCGCGCGCACCTTGCGCATGCACGACAAGCCCGTCGTCGTACTTGACCCGGACGACGCCTACGCGCCGCTCCGCGCGCAGATCGCACAGCTCATCGACCGCGGCTTCGCGCGCGCCTCGATCAACGACGCCCTCGTGTGGGCGACGACGGCGCGCTCCGCCGTAGACCTCGTGGAGGCCGGACTCCGCCTGGTCGAACCGCCCGTCGGCACCGCCGCGCCGCCACCACCCACCCCAGAAGAGGTCCTCGAGTCCGAGCCCTGAGCCGAGGGCTCGTGAATGCCCGTCGGCCAAAAGTGGATCTTGTGCGCAATCGGACAGTCGCGAGCGCGCCGTGCGCTCACTGTCCGGCGTAGCCGCAGACGCAGCCACGCCCCGGGAGGTGTACGACGGTCAGCCCGGGAGGCAGGGACGTCCGTGAGCGCAGCGCGTCGCGCACGCGGCGACGGAGCCGTGCCCTATCGCGGCGGTCGCGGGCGTCGAGCGGGACGAGGGTCGCGCCGACTGCGGTGACGCTGGCGTGCTTGAACCCGTCGCGTTCCTGCGCCCGCCGACTGCCATGTGGGCCCCGGCCGCGGTAGTCGTAGGCGACGCCGCGCGCGTAGTAGCCGTCGACGGCGGTCGTGCGTCGGCCGTCGCTGGTTTCGAGGATCACGTTGCAGTGGTCCGGTCGAAGTCCGGCCGAGGCGAGCGACCCGAAGACCTCATGCTCGGGCGGCGAGTCGTGTCCCAGCAGGTACGCCGTGACGGCGCTGCGCAGCCGAAGCGACCCGGGCAGCCCGCGGCGGCACTCCCCGAGTACTTCAGCTGGCGTGGTCCGGCCGGCGTAGACGGCCTTCTGCAGCATGAGCAGGAGGTCGGACCACTCGGCATCAACCGCTGACGTCGCGATGGCGTCGCGGGCTGAGACCACCGGGAGCCCGTCGACCTCCGTTAGAGCAAGCCGCGACCACCCGACCCGGCGCACATCGGCGACAGCCGTGCGAGGCACACGCGTCGCCGGCACGACGACCTTCGGCAGCGCGGGGGCATCGGCGACGAGGCCGTGTCGCCACGCGGCCGTCAGTCCGCCAAGCGCAACAGGCTCGCCGACCGCGAGCACCGCCACCCACGCGCGCTGTTCGTCCGTCTCCGGCGCGCCGTTCACGACGAACACCCCCGAGTGCGGCGAGCGGCACAAACCGGCCTCAACCCATCGCCGTACCCGTCGGTCGCCCACGCCCGCCCGGCTCGCCTGGCGGAGCGAGAATGCGCCCGCCTGACATCGCGCGGTTGCGACGAGCGCTGGCGGCATCGGCCAAGCGTGCGGCGCCGCACCCGCCACGGCAGTGCCCGCACGGAGAACTGTGGATCACTCGTCGCAGGGACCTAGGCCGACTGTTCCGTGTGCGTACCGCAGCGCGAGGGTGTCCGATCGCGCACAAGATCCATCTGGGGCAGCGCGCGCGACGCGGCGGGGGCTACGGCGGGAGCGGGAAGCGGCGGGGGGTCTACTGCGGGAGGGAAGCGGCGGGAGCGGGGACCGGCGGGGTGCTACTGCGGGAGGGGAAGCGGCGGGGGGAGTACGGCGACGCCTGGCGCCTGCTCGGCCGCTGACTGCCCGAGCCGCTCGCCCGGCCAGCGCTTGCGCGACGCGAGGGCGAGCTTGTTCATCAGGTTGACCGCCGCGGGATCCTCTTCCGCCGGCCGGCACTCGATGACCCCCGCCGCGACGGCGCCCTCGATCCAGTCGACGCCGCGCTGCGTGCGTACGACGGTCAGCGTCCAGCCGTCGGACTGTCCCAGCCCGCCGGTCGAGATGTCCGCGTGCTCCGCCGCGAAGTCTGGACAGGTTGTGCATCCGGGCCGCGTGTGGACGTGGCACTCCTTGAGCGGAATCTCGGTCCGTACGCCGAGCCCGTCCTCGCCGCCCTCACCCGCCCAGACGATGAACTTGCCCTTGATGTTGACCTTGGTGACCGACGTCAGCGGGATGAAGTGCTCGATCTCGAGCTTGCCGGCGTACATGCCCTCATAGGTGAACGTCTTCGAGCAGAGCAAACCGATCGTCAGCGCGATCCGCTTGTCCCACTTCGCGAGCCGCCGCGCCTTCACGGTGCCGTTGATCGACGCCTGACATGACATGCCGACAAGCGCGAGGTTGCGCAGCCCGCGCTCCTCCGCCTCGCGCATCGCGAGCGGGTTCGCCGAGTACGTGTAACGCGAACCGGCAGTCCGCAGCACGCCCTCGCGATCGGTGACGACGGCCGGCACGGCGTCGAGCGGCCGATCCGTAGAGAAGTCGCTGACCAACGCGCCGTCGATGCGCCCGCTTTCGAGACCCCAGATGAGCAACGCCGAGACGAGGCCGCCGTCCTGCCCCGCTGCGAGCACCGCGGACTCGCGAGCGCGCACCAGCAGCAGGTTGCGGTAGATGCCGATCGGCTCGTTGGGTTGCCGCGCTCGGCCGAACAGCGCGTTGTCCGCGTCGAGCTCCCACTCGCGGAAACGCGGGCAGGCGCGCGTGCAGATGTCGCAGCCCCGCTGGCCGTGCACACAGTCCGCGGCGATCGTCGTTTCCTCGACGTTGAACGGCTGGTACGACGTTGCGTGGTCGTAGCCGAGTACGTCGCGAGGGCACGCCATCACGCAGGCGGCGCAACCCGTGCACAGCCCGGTCTGCACCACCTCGGAGTAGAGCTCACGCCATTGCGTGTTCTCGACGCCCACGGGCTGGACCCTAGCGGCGTGCGCCGCGGGCGAGCCGCGCGGCGCTGTCCTAGCCCCGCTTGGCCGCCGGACGCGTTGCGACGAAGCGCGCGGTGTAGGTCGCGCCGTTCTTGACGGCGACGACGACGACGCGGTCGCCGGTATGGATCGCCGTCATCGACGCCTGCTTGCCGTCGGCGCGCACCTTCGTCGCGCTCGTCACGACATACGTTTGGTCGAAGCCGTCCGGGCTGTGCACCGTGATCGACGTCGGCGTTACGGCGGAAGCAGTGCCGCGCTGGAACGCCCACGTCTGGAAGCCGTCGCGGGTCTGCACGACCCCCTCGCCGTGCACCGCCCGCCCGGCGAACCCCATGACGGGACCGCGAGCGCCGCGCCGGGCGCCCTGCTTGTTGGCGCCGTCCTTGCGCTGCCCCGGCGCGGCCCACGGCCGCATCGGGCGCATCGGGCGCGTGACGCGCGAGCCCGTCAACGGCTGCGCGGCCGCGGCCGGCCGCGACTCGCGCGCCATCCCCTGGCGCGCCTCCGCGATAGCGACGAAGCTCGACAGCCCGAGTACGCCGACAGTCGCCCACGCGACGACCCGTGCCGCTCCGCGCCCGCTGATCGCCACGACCGACCCTCTTCCCGCTAGTAGTCCGGCCCGATGAAGTCAGCCGCCGAGAGACGCAGCATCTCGACCGGACGGTTGTTCTCGACGTGCTCCGTGATTATCGCCTCGCAGTCGGCAACCGTCACCCCGCCGTACCAGACATTGTCGGGCACTACGGCGACAACCGGACCGGACGTGCAGGCCTCGAGACATCCGGCGTAGACGACCTTGATGTTGGTCAGGTCGTGGCGGCCTTGCACCTCGCGCAGCTCGGTGAATACGTCGTCAGCCCCGCGCTGCATGCACGAACCGCGCGGGTGACCGGGCGCGCGCTCGTTGATGCAGACGAAGAGGTATCGCTCCGGCATTGCCACGTGCCCAGTATCGGTCACGCCGAGTGCGCGGTTACGCCACGCCGCGGCTACGCAAGCCCGCGGCGACCGACGGCCAGGTCGCGGTCGCCGCGGATCGCGCTGACCATGTCGAGCACGCGCCGCGTCTCGCGCACGTGATGCGCGCGGAACACGCGCGCCCCCAGCCAGGCGCACACCGCCGTCGTCGCGAGCGTGCCCTCGAGCCGGTCACCAACCGGCAGGTCCAGCGCTTCGCCGACGAAGTCCTTGTTGGACAGCGACACGAGCACCGGCCAGCCCGTCGACACGAGCTCGCGCAGCCGACGCGTCACCGTCAGCGAGTGCCGCGAGTTCTTGCCGAAGTCGTGACCCGGGTCGATCAGTACTGACTCG
>JBHELW010000198.1:0-4547 GCA_046262915.1 Mycobacteriales bacterium
GAAGTTCCGCGGGTCGCGACCCATCGCGTGCGCGACGAGGATGAGCAGCGCGACGGAGCCGGGGTCGGTCGCGGCACCGGTGCCGACCATCGCGTCGATGTGCGCAGCGAGGTAGTTGGTGGCCGCGACCGCGTCGCTGTACCCGACCTGCGCGGCCGCGAACGCGAGCACCGCGTACGCCGTACCGCTGTAGTCCGGCCCACCGCCGGTGCTCGCCGGCTTGGCGATGAAGCCCTGCGCGCTGACCTGCGTCGCGAGGTAGCCCGCGCCGACATCGGCCGCCCGGCGTACCGCGGCGATGTCCGCGGCGTGTGCGCTCGGCGCGACGCCCGCGATGAGACCGGCGATGAGAGGTACGGCGAGGTAACGGAGCTTCGTGGTCACGTGACGCCCTTCCGCGAGGTCGAGAACCTCGAGCCGCGACCCGGGAGGTAACGCACGACGCCCCCGGCGCAGCGAGTGCGCGAGGGGGCGTGATGACGGGTTCTCACCCGGGCTCCGCCCCGCAGTCCACGACGGTTGTCGATGGAGCCAGTGCGCTCGTCCGGGTTTTCCGGCTCGCCGCGACGCTCGTCGTCACGGCCTACGGTTGCGGGTCAGCGCCGGCCTTGAACCGGCTTTCCCCTCGCGGGCGCGATATGCAGTTGTGTTGCAGTTGTCGGCGCAGCAGACCACACGCTCCCCGCCGAGTCAACGCACCTGGACAAGTCCAGACCGGCCATAATCTCCGCGCATGTCCTGGCAGTGGCGCTACGACGGGCCGACCGCGAGCAGCGACACGACGAGCTCGTCTTTTCCGACGCAGGCCGAGGCCGAGCTGTGGCTGGGCGAGAGCTGGCAGGAGTTGCTCGACGGGGGAGTTCGCGCGGTGACGCTCTACGAGGATGAGCGCGAGGTCTACGGCCCGATGAGCCTCGAGCCGGCGTAGGGGCGTGATGGACGACGACCTCGCCGACCACCTCGCCGAGGCCGAGGCACTGCTCTAGGGCGCGCCGACGGAACCCGACCACTGACACGGCAGCACGGTCACACTGCGGGCGATGGCCGTCCACGTCGCGGACCCTGGTACGCCGAGCAGGTCGGCAACCTGGCGTCCGCCTAGGGATCCGTCAGGCCCTCTCGCCGATCGCGACGCGCGGCGGGGGCAACCGGAAGCGGCGCGGCAGCGTGCCACGCGATGCGCCGTACATCACCAGCGTGCGCGTGCGCTCGTCGGTGCCGTCCGGATAGCGCTTCCGCAGTGCGCGTCGGACATGCGCGCCGAGCGCGAAGCTGTCGCCGACCGAGAGCACGAACAGCCCGAGCCAGGCAACCGTCGCCAGCGCGCGGACTGCCGGCACGGGGACGAATGCGGCGATGAGGTTCATCGCGAGGCTCGGCAGCAGCAGCGCGCCGAAGTTGCGCCGCGCATCGACGACGTCGCGCACGAACACCCGCTCGGGTCGCGCCAACGCGGGCGGCAACTTGCGCACATCGCCGGTGCGCATCGCGCGGCGGCTCTCGCTGCGCCGCGCCTTGACCTCCGCGCTACGCCGGGCCGCTGCTTCCTTGCGGGTGCGTGGCGGCGGTCCCGTGGCGGTGCGGCGTTGCCCGCGCGCCGCGCTGCGTTTCGGGGTGGGTCGTCCCTTGCCGTGCTCGCCGTTCTTCGCCACCCGGCAGAGGCTAGGGCAGCGCCAGCATCTGCTCGAGCGCAGCCTTCGCCTCGCGCGCCGTCACTGGGTCGACCTCGATCTGGTTGACGACCCGGCCCTCGACGAGCGACTCCAGTGCCCAGACCAGATGCGGAAGGTCGATGCGGTTCATCGTCGAGCAGAAGCAGACCGTGCGGTCGAGGAAGACGACGGTCTTGTCGGGGTGGGCAACCGCGAGACGGCGCACCAGGTTGAGCTCGGTGCCGATCGCGAACTTCGCGCCCGGCGGCGCGGCTTCGACGGTGCGGATGATGTATTCGGTTGACCCGACGAGGTCCGCCGCTTCGACGACCTCGTGTCGGCACTCCGGATGCACGAGCACCGTCACGCCCGGCACGCGGTCGCGGACGTCGAGCACGCTGTCGAGCGAGAACCGCCCGTGTACTGAGCAGTGGCCCTTCCAGAGCAGCATCTTCGCCGAACGCAACGCTTCCGGCGTAAGACCGCCGGCAGGCTTTGCCGGGTCGTAGACGACGCAGTCGTCGAGGGAGAGGCCGAGCTCGCGCACCGCGGTGTTGCGGCCGAGATGCTGGTCGGGGAGGAAGAGCACCTGCTTGCCTTGCGTGAAGGCCCACTCGAGCGCGCGCTTGGCGTTGCTCGACGTGCAAACCGTGCCGCCGTGGCGGCCGGTGAATGCCTTGATGTCGGCGCTGGAGTTCATGTAGACGACCGGCACGACACCGTCGGCGATGCCGAGGTCGGTGAGCGTCTCCCAGCACTCCTCGACCTGGTCGATGCGCGCCATGTCGGCCATCGAGCAGCCCGCCGCCAGGTCGGGCAGCACGACCTGCTGGTGCGCGCCGGTGAGGATGTCGGCGCTCTCGGCCATGAAGTGCACGCCGCAGAACACGACGTAGTCAGCCTCCGGCCGGGCCGCGGCCTGCTGGGCGAGCTTGAACGAGTCGCCGGTGACGTCGGCGAACTGGATGACCTCGTCGCGCTGGTAGTGGTGGCCGAGCACGAACACGCGGTCGCCGAGCGCGGCCTTCGCCGCGCGCGCGCGCTCGACCAGGTCGGGAGCCGACGCCGGCGGCAGGTCGCCGGGGCACAGCGTGCCCTTCTCGCTGGCGGGATCGGACTCGCGGCCGAGGAGCAGCAGCGCGACCGGCGTCATCTCGACGTCGGCCAGCGGGTCGGAAAGCGCTGGGGGTGAGAGGCTCACCGTGCGTCGCTCCAGGTCGGCGTAGGCGTATTCATCTCTCGCTATATGCAAGATCGTCCCACACGAGTTTGTTCCCGAAAGAGGGCCCCCGCGTGCGCGTCGTCATCGCTCCGGACAGCTACGGCGGGAGCCTGTCCGCAGTCGAGGCCGCGGCGGCGATCGCGGCGGGTTGGCAGCACGCGTCCCCCGAGGACGAGCTGATCCTCGCGCCCATGTCCGACGGCGGCGAGGGCTTCGTCTCCGTCGTCGGGTCGATCTTCCGACGGGTCCAGGACGCGACCGTCCGCGGCCCGGACGGCGAGCCGACCCGTGCCACGTGGGTGCTGGCGGAGGTCGGCGATCGGCGCGTCGCCGTGATCGAGTGCGCGCAGGCGTGCGGCCTACACCGGGTCGAGGCCGCGCAGCGCGACGCGCTCACCGCGACGTCCTACGGCGTGGGCGAGCTGATCACCGCTGCACTCGACGCCAATGCGCAGCGGATCGTCGTCGGCGTCGGTGGCACGGCGACCTCCGACGGCGGCGCCGGCCTCGCCCAGGCACTCGGCGCGCGACTGCTCGACGGCCAGGGCAAGGAGATCGGCCCGGGTGCGAGCGGGCTCGCGCGTCTGGAGCGCGTGGATCTGTCAGAGCTCGACGCGCGGCTCGCTGGTGTCGAGCTCGTCGCGGCGGTCGACGTCGACAACGTGCTGTGCGGCGCGACCGGCGCGGCCGCGGTGTTCGGTCCGCAAAAAGGCCTGGCCGGTGAAGACGTGGCGCGAGTCGACGCCGCGCTGCAGGCGTGGGCCGACCTGCTCGGCGGCGCGCGGCGGGCGGCGCGTGGCGTCGCGACCCGGCCGGGATCCGGGGCCGGCGGTGGGATCGCCGCGGCGTTGATGGCGCTCGCCGACGCCTCCGTCGTTGCCGGAGTGGACTTCGTCGCGGAGCTGTCCGGGTTGTCGTCGCGGCTCGATGGTGCCGGCCTGGTACTGACCGGCGAGGGTTGCTACGACGAGCAGTCGCTGCGCGGCAAGGTCGTCGCAGGCGTCGCGCGGATGGCGCTCGTGCAGGCGGTGCCGTGCGTGGTGCTCGCCGGCAGCGTCGCGGTCGGCGAGCGCGCCTGGCGCGCGGCCGGCGTCGCGGAGGCGCACGCGATGACCTCGATCGCCGGTTCGGTGGACGCGTCGGTCGCCGACGCTGCGGCGACCCTCAGCCGGCTCGCGGAGCAGGTCGCGACGCGGTGGCGACGCACAGATTCGGGCGAGGCTCCGCGAAGCACGACGTAGGCTGTGTGATGCTGACCGCGGGTGGAATGCCCGTGCGGGTGGGCATGTTTCCACCGACAGACCCCGAGCAATGGAGCGAGCGCAGATGACCGAGACCGCCACCCCCGACACGCAGTCCACGACTGTCGTGCTGACCGATGTGGCCGCGACGAAGGTCAAGTCGCTGCTCGAGCAGGAGGGCCGTGACGACCTGGCGCTGCGGATCGCCGTGCAGCCCGGTGGGTGCTCCGGCCTGCGCTACCAGCTCTTCTTCGACGAGCGCTCGCTCGACGGCGACCAAGTGCTCGACTTCTCCGGCGTCAAGGTCGTCGTCGACCGGATGAGCGGGCCCTACCTCGGTGGCGCGAAGATCGACTTCGTCGACACCATCGAGAAGCAGGGCTTCACGATCGACAACCCCAACGCCAAGGGCTCCTGCGCCTGCGGCGACTC
>JBHELW010000199.1:0-9632 GCA_046262915.1 Mycobacteriales bacterium
CTTTCGTGGAGCCTTGGTGGGCCACCGTCGGTCGATGCCGGCGCCGCAGCCACCGTGGACGAGGGAAGCCTGTTCACTCGGGTCGGTCACATCACGGATCTGGGCTCGACGGCGTGGACGGCGCTGGTGAACTACGGCGAAGGTGACCCGGCAGAGGCGGTAGCGGTCGCGTCCGATGGGAGCTTCACGCTGGCGCATCGGTATCGCGACAGTGGCACGCCGCTGGTCAGCGTGACGGTCACCGACGAAACCGGCCAGTCGGGGTCCACCGGCTTCGGCCTGACAGTTTCCAACGTCGCGCCGACGGCCACGTTCGTGCCGCCGCCGGTGAGCGAGGGGTCGCCGATCGCGTTGTCTTTGACCGATCCGGTGGACCCGTCGACGTCGGATACGACGGCGGGGTTCACCTATGCGTTCGACTGTGGCGCGGGGTTCGGTGCGTTCTCGGCGAGCTCGACGGCCGAGTGCCCGACGACGGACAACGAGTCGCGCACGGTCAGGGCCGAGATCCGCGACAAGGACGGCGGGACGACTGACTACCAGCGGACCGTGACGGTGGCGAACGTCGCGCCGACGGCCACGTTCGTGCCGCCGTCGGTGGTGAGCGAGGGGTCGCCGATCGCGTTGTCTTTGACGGATCCGCTGGATGCGTCGACGGCGGACACGACCGCCGGGTTCACCTATGCGTTCGACTGTGGCGCTGGGTTCGGTGCGTTCTCGGCGAGCCCGACGGCCGCGTGCCCCACGACCGACAACGGGTCGCGCACGGTCAGGGGCGAGATCCGCGACAAGGACGGCGGCGTCAGCGTTTACCAAGCCGTCGCGGGCGTCACCAACGTCGCTCCGACGTTGGGTGTCGCCACGGGTCCCAGCGGACCGCTGGCGGCGAACTCTGCCGCTACGGTCGGCGTGCCCTTCACGGACGCCGGCAGTAGCGACACACACACGGCAGTGCTGATGTGGGACGACGGCACGAGCAGTGCGGGCACGGTGTCCGAGTCCGCCGGTCGTGGCACGGTCTCGGCTACCCACACGTTCGGCGCCCCCGGGGTGTACTCAGTGGGCATCAGCGTCACCGACGACGACGGGGGCGTGAGCTCCACCACGTTCGACTACGTCGTCGTCTACGACGCGACCGGCTCGTTCGTCACGGGTGGCGGCTGGATCAGCTCGCCGGCGGGCGCGTACAGCCCGAATCCCGGCCTGACGGGCCGTGCGAGCTTCGGATTCGTCTCGAAGTATCAGAAGGGCGCGACCGTGCCAACCGGCAACACGGCGTTCCAGTTCGACGCCGCGGGCCTCGATTTCTCGAGTACGTCATATCAGTGGCTGGTCGTGTCCGGAGCGCGCGCGCAGTACAAGGGCTCCGGAACTCTCAACGGGGAGGCGGGCTACGACTTCCTGCTGACCGCCACCGACGGCGACGTCTCGGGCGGGGGCGGGGTCGACAAGTTCCGTATCAAGATCACTCGATCGAGCACCGGGGAAACGGTGTACGACAACGTGCGTGGAGCGTCGGGCGACATCGACGCTGCTTCGCCGCAGGCAATCGGCGGGGGGAGCATTGTCATTCACAAGTGAGGCTCTACGAGGTGATGCTCTGACCGCCTGGCTTCTGCCAGACCCGCACGATGGTGTCGGGCCTCGGATCCACGAACATGCCATCAAGCGATGTCGCCGACAACAGCTGACGCAGTTCCCTCTCGAACTGGTCCACGCCGTCGCCGAACAGGTGCGGAGCCGAACCGGAGCGCGAGAACACCCAAGCGACGACGTCGTCGACGCTGCGCTGCATCAACTCGCCGCCGGGCAGCGCGATCTCCGTCTCGCCAGCAAAGCCCGCTGCCGCTAGCACTGCGGCCTCATCGTCGGGCGTCCCCTGTGGCAACCTGCCCTGGCCGGCCCGACGTACGGGACCGAGGTACCGGCGCACCAGCGCGGCGATGTCGTCGAACGGGACCCGCCGCCCGCCAGGCTCGACGTCGGCCGGTGCATCGCCGTCCTGCGCGTTGAGATGAACGAAGTAACCACCAGGCTCCAGTAGCTCGTAGACGACGCCTGCGACGAGCTCGCGGTCCATCCAGTGGAAGGACTGTCCGAACGCAGCGACTCGAAAGGAGCCCAGGTCGGGGGAGAGATCCTCGCTTCTGAGTTCGAGCCATTGCACGTTGTTGGCGCCCAGGGCGCGAGCCCGTGATCTCGCCTGCGCGAGCATCTCGGGATCGGGGTCAACGCCGATGACCTCGTCGAAATAGGGCGCGAGGGCTAAGGCGACATCGCCAGGGCCGGTTCCGACGTCGAGGAGTCGCCCGCTCCCGTTCAGCTCCAATACGGCTGCGAGCCGCTCTGCCGTTTGTGGCGCGTAGGTGATGCGGCCCTTGACGTAATACTTCGCCGTGCCCGCGAAAAGCGTCGGGTCCCACGCCCACGAGTTGTCCATGGCCTCCTCGGCGGACCGTCTCGCGAAACCACCCGACCGGTGACGAGCACCCGCCGGGTGGTCACGTACCGCAGATCTAACAGGTGATGCTCGGGTTGTACGCGGCGAACATCCCATTCGGGTTCTCGGCGTGCAGCCAGACGTGCAGCTCGTAGTGCTCGATTTCGGGGCCGCCCGTCTTGAACGAGTGCTTGCTGGCCGGCACCGGCTGGCCGAGCACCTGCGGCGGCGCCGCGCCGGCACCGTGCTCGCGCTCCCAGGCCGCCTTGAACACGAGGTATTCCACGCCCACGAGCTCAAGCGTGCCGTCTGCCTTCATCTGATAGAGCAGCTGCTCCGGCTTGGCCGGGTCGAGCGTCGCGTCGGCCTCGGCGGCCTTCGCTGGGGTCCCGCGTAGTGCCGGGTTCACCAGGTGGTAGCCCATCTTGCCCTCGGGGGCAGACGGGCACGACGGCTTGGGGGCCATCGGGTCCGGCGACCAGACCGTGTAGCCCGCGGCCTTGGCCGCTGCGACGTCCGCGAAGGCCGCCGTCGAGGTGCGGACCGCCTCCAGCTGCGCCGTCGAGGGGTCCGCGCTGGACTGCGTTGCACCGGGCGTCTCGCCCGCGGTGTTCGTCTTGTCCGCGGCGTCGCTGCCACAGCCGGCGATCAGGGCGGCGGCGAGCGCGGCCGCCGCGCCGTAACGATGCAGCCGGGTGCGTGTCATGAAGAGCTCTCGGGGTTCCATCTGTTCTCCTTCACTGTTGGTCGGAGGTCGGCGCTGGTGGGTCAGGCGGGCAGTGCGGTGTCCTGGTCGGGCTCGGGACGCAGCGTCATGTCGGCGACGCCGTGCAGGACCGACGCCGACCCGCCCGGCGCCACGAGGTCGAGCACGTGCTGCTGGTGACGCCGGCCGTCGAAGGCCCAGCCGGCCAGCACGACCGCGGATCCGGCGGGACCGTCGGCGAGCGTCACGTCGGTGACGCCGAGGCGTAGCAGCTCGTGCGCGGTGGCCGAGGCGATCGAGGTCGGCTCGTCGCCGTGCGGCACGATCACAACGACGAGCGACATCTCGTCTCCAGCGTGGTCGGCGTCGGCTAGCTGGCGGGGTAGATGGCGTAGCCGGTGAGCGAGCCGTCCGGGCGGAAGGTGACCTTCCAGGTCGTGGTCGGCTGGCCGCTGTAGTCGGAGAACCACTGGCCGTCCGTGCTGCCGCTCCACACCGTCTCCACCGACGGGGGGTTGCTCACGGTGCCGGAGAAGTTGTCTCGGCCGCCTGTCGCGTCGCCGTTGCCGTTGTCCACGCCCGGGAACTGCCGGTTGGTGACGTGGACGCCCTGGAGGTTCCACTGACCGAAACAGCCGCACGTGTACGACGCGGTGTACTGCGTGGTCGTGGCGGATTGCCCGCCCGCGCTGGCCACGCCCGCGTTGGTGCTCACAAGCGCGGCGACAGTCGCCACGAGAACGAGGAGTTTCTTCACTGGTCCCCCTTTGCGGCCGGCCCGTCCGGCTCGCGGGGGACGCTAGGTGCGCCGCTGCGGGCCGATCATCGGGGAACTCCCTCGTTTCGCGACTCGGACGCACGCCCGGGACCCGCAATGCGCGCGGCAACCTCGGTGCGATTGCGAACGCCGAGCTTGGCGATGACGTTGGAGACGTGGCGCTCGACCGTCTTGCGCGACAGGAACAGCCGCGCTGCGATCTCCGGGTTGGTCGCCCCGGTCGCCAGCAGCCGCGCGATGTCCTGCTCGCGCTCGGTCAGCGGGTCGTCCGCCGTAGGCCCGCGGCGCCACGGCCGGGCGCCGAGCTCGCGCAGCCGGCGCTGGGCGACGCCGAGCAGGTTCGTCGCCCCCATCTCGGCGCACCGCCGCGCGATCTCCTCGAGTACGCCGATCGCTCGCGCCGGATCGGCACGCGCCAGCACGCTCGCGCGGTCGAACGCGACCTGTGCGGCGTCCAGAGCACCGCCGATCGCCTCGTAGTCGGCCTCGAGCCGCGTGAGCGCTTCGTCCGCCGCGGCCACCTTGCCGTCGGCCGCCGAGACGAGCGCGCTCGCCCACCGGTGCCACCGGCGTACGACGTCGGGACGATCGTCGCCAGCCGACCCTTCCCGCTCAGCGAGCAGCGTCCGCGCGCGCTCCGGTTGCCCGGCGAGCGCAAAGACGCGGGCCGCCCGCAGCTGGGTCTCCTCCCCGCACCGCGCGCAGCCGACCTCGGTGGCCAACTCGAGTGCCTGCTCCGAGAGAGCGATCGCCCTCGGTACGTCGTCCGCGGACCCGAGCAGGACCGTCAGCGTCGCGGCGAACTCCAGCGACGTCATGCCCAGGTGCGGTCCGGTCTCGGGTACTGCGCCGGCGATCTGCTCCACGGCCGGGCGCCAGTCGCCGGTCAGCGCGTGGACGTGGTGGACCTCGCGAATCACGTTGGTCAGCGCGATGCCGGTGTCGAACCGCCGGCCGAGATCGGCCGCGCGAGCGATGAGCGGCTCGATCTCGGTCGCGACCTCGAGCGCGTCACGCACCCGTCCTTGCGCCGTCAGCGCGTCGATCAGCGACCCGGCGATCTGGAGAGCGCGAGCCGGGCGACCGGCGTCGGTTGCCGCGCGCCAATGCCGCCGCGCGAGCGGTTCGGCCTGTCGCGCGTCACCCTGGAGAAGGAATGCGGAGACGCGGTATCGCGCCGCGGTGTACTGCAAGTCCACGTCACTGCGGGCGACGTCGGCGACCTCGTCGGCCAGTCGGGTTATGGCGACGTAGTCGCCGCGGCCCATCGCGTCGTCGTACGCGATGGACAACGCCTCGACGAGGACGTCGCGATGCTCCGGCAGGGGCAGCCGGCGCGCTCTCGAGAGCACCTGGGTGGCGAGTACGCCCGCGTCGTCGAAGCGGCTGTCCATCCACCGCAGCATGTGCGCCTCGACGATGTCGGCGCGGATCGTCGCGATGTCGTCGCCGCGCGACAGCTCGCGGCTGGTGCGCAGCCACCGCCACGCGTCGTCGCGGCGATCGAGCTGGTACGCCGCGCGCGCCGCCTCTCGCGCCGCGGTCGCCCTCGCCCGCTCGGTCGCGCCTTCGTCGAACGCCCGCTCCCACAACGGCAGCGCGAGCGCGACCTCGCCGATCTCGGTGGCGAGCGCTGCGAGCTCTGGGATGACATCGCGCGCTCGTCCGTCGTGCTGCAGCAGGCGATCGATCTGCTCGACGCCGTCCCCGCCGAGCAGCGTGCGCCGCGGGGTGGCGAGCGTGCGCAGCGCGAGGTCGGCGACGGGCCGTCGGGCAGCGGCGCGATGGTGCATCGCCGCCAGCAACTGTGCGGGCTCGTCGTCGCGTGCCAGCCAGTCCGCAACCCGGGCATGCAGCGTGGCGCGCTGGTCGTCGCCAAGGTCGGCGACGACGGCCTCGCGCACGAGGTCGTGGGCCGCGGCGACGACGCCGCTCCGCCGCGTCGCGAGCGCGCGGTCCACGAGCGCCGACAGCGCGGCGTCGACGCGTGCAGGCTCCCAGGACAGGAGATCGGCGAGCGCGTCTGCGGGCAGCGGGCGAGCGGCGACCGCGAGAAGCGCCAATGTCGTCGCCGCGTCGTCACTGCAGGAGCGCAACCGTGTCCGCACGAGGGACGACGGGGCCGCCTCGCCGGCACCGCCCCGGGCGAGCATGGAGAGCCAGAAGGGTGAGCCCGACGCGGCGGCCCAGTGCCGCTCGGCCACCTCGGGGGCGACGGCGGGGTCGAGCCCGCGCACCAGTGCGATCCCGCTGTCGCGGTCGAGCGGGCTGAGCTCGACCGACGTCACGGCGGAGTCGTCGAGCAGGGCGACCAGCGCCTCGTTCATCTGCGCGAGCACTGGCGCGGGGCGTCCCGCGGCGAGCAGCAGGAGGTCGTCGTCGTCGTCATGTGCGGACCGAACGACAAAGTGGAGCAGCGCGCGCGTCGTCGCGTCGAGCCACTGCACGTCGTCGACGACGATCGCTGCCGGACCGAGCTCACTCAGAGCGCGGTACGTCACGTCGAAGAGCTGCATCAACTGCGCGGACGTGTCGCCGCTGAGCAGGCGTGACAGCGTCTTGTTGTCACGTGCCAGCTCGCGCAGCAGGCTGTTGGCCGCCGCGAGTGGCGCGAGCGCCTCCGGCTCGTAGCCGCGGACCCAGAGCATGTGCCGACTCGCAAGCGACGCCGCGGCCTCCGCGAGCAGACGGCTCTTGCCGGCCCCAGCCTCGCCCATGACAACGACGGCCCGAGTCCCCATCGCGGACGCCGCCGCCTGAAGCGCGCCCAGCTCCTCCGCGCGGCCAACGAACTTCATCGCCGAATGCTAGGAGGGCGCGAGAAGCGACTCCCGCCCGAACGCGACGGTTAGGACGGGGTTGACGCGCTTGTGCATGATCCTGGCGTGCCTCCGACCCTTAAGCGCGCACTCAGTTCGCTGGCAGGCGTTGCAATGTCAGCTGGGCTCATCGCCGTTGATCGCGGATGGAAGGACGCGCCGGCCCGCCGCGGGTTGGCCATCGCTGTCGCGTTGGGTGTTGCGTTGGGATGTGCGGTCGGCGCCACCTTTTGGGTGCGGGCATATCTTCTGCGAAGGGCGCACGGCCGTGTGTCGGCTGCCAGCTTCAGCCTCTGGCTGCCACTTGCATTCGGGCTCCTGATCTTCCAAGTGATCGTGCATAGCTCCGCGGGCGTGAGACTCAGCTTCGTTTCGTTCGTGGCTGGGTTGATGCTTGTTGCGCTCATGGCAGCGTTCTTCTTTCCCTCGGAAGCCGATGGCGACGAGTAGGCCCGCGGGTGAACGCGTCGTGAACGCCCGTTGAGTGCGAGAGACAGCGAGTTGCGTTTGCCGGCGACGATGCGTCAAGTGCTGTGGTGGATGTGGTGGGTATTTCTCGCCAACACTGCCTACGTCGTGCTAGTCCTCTTGTGGGTTTCCGTCTCTGCCGCGGTGGCGTCCGACGTTGAAGACGCGTCACTTGGACGCTTCTTCTCAGATCCTCTTGCGATTGGCGCGCTTATGCAGGACGAGGCCGTGATCATTGTCCTGCTAATCAGCCTGGCCATGCTTGAGGTTTGTCTCTTAGTGCTACTCCTGGCCCACCGAACGCCTTGGCGAGTGCTGTATCGCGTTCTTGCAGTTGTCCTAAATCCGCTACTTCTCGTGATCCTCTGGTTCCGCTTCTCAAGCCCGGTCCAACTCTGGACCTGCATCGTGCTGCACGTGCTTTTCGGGGCTCTACTTCCACGACCGCGAGCCGTCGCACGGGAGGCACGTCAACGCGTCCCGGCACTCGATTGAGCGTCCCGTGAGTCTGCCTTCGTCTAGCGAGCCGCGACGTTTGTGGCTCTCGCGAGTCGGGACGCTGCTTGTCGTCGGCGCTTTGGCGTGCGCTTGCGACCGTGGTTCTCAACTGGGTCGTGGCGACGCGCTGGCGCGCGAGGCTTGCACTACTTGGTACGACGTGGAGCCGGGCTCGGAGCATGACCAGCGGCTGCAGTTCGAGAGCGTCGCGGAACGAGCGAAGAAGGCCGCGAAGTTGAACCCAACGTGGACAGCTCTTGCCGATGCTGCCCGGGCCTTCGCAGACACTGGCGAAGCAACGAACGCACAGGAGCGGCTTCGGCTGGAACAACTGGCGTCGCGTGTGTCAGAGGAGTGCAGGCGAGCGGTCGGACTCGACCAACCTCCCGGATAGTGCGGCGCGGTTGCGTCTGGGAAAATCGACTCCGTGAACGTGGCGTTATCTCCTGAGCCACGACGTTTGTGGCTCTCACGAGTCGGCACGGTGCTTTTCATTTGCCGTGTTGGCGTGCGCTTGTGGCCGCGGTTCGCCACTGCGTCGTGGTGACACCCCTGCCCGTCAGGCGTGTGACCTGTTGATGGACCTCGAGCCGGAGCCCGAGGCGGAGCAACGGCGGCGCTTCGACATCGTCGCCGACCGAGCTGCGGAGGCTGCAGAGCTGAATCCAACCTGGAAAGAGCTCGCTGCTGCTGCCCGAGCATTCGCGGATGCAGGCGCATCAACGAACTCCCAGGAGGGAGCCCGGCTCCAACGTCTCGCATCGCGTATGTCCGCCGAGTGCGATCGCGCCAGGCGAACGGGACGTTCGGGATAACACGGGACGGCTGATACGCGCCTCGGAGTCGCGGGTTTTCGCGACGCCAGTGACGGCTATGACGGGAGCGCGTAGCCCGCGTCGCGGATCGCTTGGGCGAACTGCGGACTGACGCCCTTCATGACCACGACCGCCTGGTCCCGCGTGAGGTAGCCGCGCACGCGGAACAACTCGCCCATGAAGCTGAACACGAGAGCGCCGACGAGCAGCAGGAGCCAGACGATGAAAGCGATGGGGTTGTTGATCGCGGCTGCCAGGACGAGCGTGACGACGACGCCCACCCACGCCCCCACGACCAGTAGTGCGAAGCGCCTGCGGTCAGCGCGGCACGCGTCGCATGCCGGCAGCCGGGAGTGAACGGTCTTCCGGATCGCTAGCGCGATGATCGCCCCGATGAGCAGTGACAGAACCGCCAGGACAATCACCCACCCGGGCGTCTTACTGTGGAAGTCTCGTTCTTTCCACCTCGTCGACGGGCCACCGTGGCGCGCGCAGATCGGCGGGAAGTAGCTAGAGCCAACGAGCTGCGAGCTCACTGTCACCTCAGCCACGTCGGTCGCCTCTCTGCAGGTCGCCATCTGCGTCGTCCTACCTGTCGGGCGATTATTTCGGCCAACCGCCGTCGCGCGCGCGCTGGGTAGGGTCGGGCGGCCGAGGCCGCGGAGGAAGCAGCAGTGCCCGAACCGAGCGAGGAGCTCAAGGAGCTCGACGCGACGTTGAGCTCGGTCGAGGCGTTCCTCAAGCCTGACGAGCTGCGCGAGCGGCTCGAGGAGCTGCGCGAGCAGGCGTCCGCACCGAATCTCTGGGACGACCCCGAAAGCGCGCAGCGGCTGATGTCGAAGATGTCGGGCATCGAGGCCGACCTCAACCGGGTCGAGTCGCTGCGGCGCCGGCTGGACGACGTAGCGGTGCTGCACGAGCTGGCCGAGTCCGAGAGCGACGAGGCGTCGGCGGCCGAGGTCACGCAGGAGCTAGCCGCGCTCGGCAAGGCGATCGGCGAGCTGGAGGTGCGCACCCTGCTCGGCGGGGAGTACGACGAGCGGCACGCGCTGGTGCAGATCAACCCGGGCGCCGGGGGAGTGGACAGCCAGGACTGGGCCGAGATGCT
>JBHELW010000200.1:0-2928 GCA_046262915.1 Mycobacteriales bacterium
CGGCGACCAGCTGACCGAGGGCGCACAGGACCCGCACGACGTCCTGCACATCCTCGGCCCACGCTCGGTGCAGCAGCACCTGGTCGCCGAGGTCCAGGAGGTCTACCGGTCACAGGGTGTGCAGATCCACGACAAGCACATCGAGATCATCGTTCGCCAGATGCTCAAGCGCGTGAGCATCCTCGAGCCAGGCGCGACCGACTTCCTGCCGGGGCAGCTCGTCGAGCGGGGCATCTTCGAAGCGGAGAATCGCCGCGTCGTTGGCGAGGGCGGCGACCCGGCGTCGGCGCGCCCGATCCTCATGGGCATCACGAAGGCGTCGCTCGCGACCGAGTCGTGGCTGTCCGCGGCGTCGTTCCAGGAGACGACCCGCGTCCTGACCGACGCGGCGATCTCGGCGAAGAGCGACCCGCTGCTCGGACTGAAGGAGAACGTGATCATCGGCAAGCTGATCCCGGCCGGGACCGGCATGTCGCGCTACCGCAACATCCGGGTCGAGCCGACCGAGGAAGCTCGCGAGCAGGTCTACGCGAGCTACGCGGCCGAGGCCGACGAGTACGTCTTCGCGCCTGGCTCCGGCCAGGCCGTCGCCCTCGAGGACGTCGACTACGGCCAGTACCGCTAACTAGCGCCAAACACGAAGGGCCGCCCGTTGGGGCGGCCCTTCGTCGTAACGAGTGCGTGGCGCAGCTCGGTGAACGCGGCGACGAGGTCGGGCAGCTGGTAGTGCGCATTCAGCCCGCTGGTGTTCGGTAGGAGCCACACCTTCGCGCCGGCTATGTCGTCGGGCTGCCGCCCGACGGTGGCTTTTGGTCGGTCGAAGGCGACGCGGTACGACGACAGGCCGAGGAAGGCGACCCACGCCGGCTGCCAGCCGAGGAGCTTCTCGATCAGCACGACGGCGCCGGCACGGATCTCGTCGGCGGAGAGCTCGGCCGCAGTCGCGGTGGCCCGCATGACGAGGTTGGTGATGCCGATCCCGAGACCCAGTAGTTCCGCGGACTCGGTCGGGTGCAGCCGCCGCGGCGTGAACCCGGAGAGGTGGAGGGCCGGCCACATCCGGTTGGCCGGGTTTCCGAAGTGATGGCCGATGGCCGCCGACCAGAGGCCCGGGTTGATGCCGACGAGCATCAGCCGGACGCCGGGCGCCCACAGGTCCGGGAGAGTTCGACCGGCGGCCGCCGCCAGCTCCGCGCGCGTTGGACGCTCGCTCATACCCGCGGCGCGTTCGTCCGTAGCCAGAGCGTCACGCGGGCCGGCTGAACCGTCGCGCGGACAGCACGCAGCAGATCGGCCGAGATGTTGTCGAGGTCGACCTCGGATCGCAGGCGCGCCTGGAACTCCGCGACGACGCCCGCGGCGTCGTAGCGAGCGCGGTTGAACCGCCGGTCGACGCTCGCCTGCACGCGCCGTCGGACCGGCTGGAACGCCGCGGCCATCACTAGCGTTGAGACCGCCACTGCGACGTTGCCCTCACCGGTGAACGGCACGAGCAGCTGACGAAGCACGACGACGAGCCCGGCGTAGCCCGCGACGAGGATGAGTGAGATGGCCGCGTAGCTCAGCGTGCGGCTGATCAGCCGGTCGATGTCATAGAGGCGGTAGCGCAGGACCGCGACGGCCGTGGCGACCGGGACGCCGGCGGCGAGCAGCGCTGCCCCCACGATGTCGAGGTGCGTGACGACGCGCCACGGAAATGCCGACGCGAGCCCGCAGAGCACCGCAGCCGTGAAGACGGAGGCCAGCACCTTCAGCTGCTGGCGTTCTTGCCCGCGCGCGGCGCGCCAGCGGGCGATGACCGCGCCGGCGCCGCCGAGAAACGCGACGGCGACGAGCGCGGAGGCGCCGAAGTAGACGACGCCGGGTACCTGCCACCCGAGGAAGAACGGGTTCCGTGCCGACAGGCGCACATGCCGGTACGGCACCTGTAGGTGCTCATCGAAGAGGAGGCTGAGTACGACGAACATCGGGGCCGCGATCGACGCCCAGGCCACGACCCGCCACCGCGGCCCGGGTGGCCGGCCGGTGGGGAAGAGCAGCGCGAGGAGGGCGAGCGGCATGAGCGCCACCGCGCCGACCGCGCCGCCCACTGCTGCGAATGCGCCGGCACCCGGCACCGACCCGGGTGCGACGACGAGGCCGCGGATGCCGAGCTCCTCACCGACGAGGCCGAGCGAGAACGCGCAGCCGACGACGACGAGCAGCCAGCCGATGACGTTGTCCGGCCGGCGCGCGGCCAGCAGCACGCCGACGCCGACCCCGGACACCGCCGCGAGTGCGGGCACCGCGACGTCGCCTGCGGCGGCGGCCGACGGCACCGTGTCCAGCTGTCCGGCCAGCACCCAGAGGGCGACGATGACCGAGAGGCCGGCGGTGGCCGCTGCCGCCCAAAGGGCTGCCCGTCGCATGTAGGCATCCTCGACCACCACCGGTCCGCAATCGTTACGGCGGACGGGGCTGCTTCGGGACACTTTGACGGTCGCGGGCGGCACTAGGTAGCCTGTCCGCTCGTGCCTGAGGCGAAAGTTGCCTCGGCACGTGTTTGTGCGCCCCTCTCCGGCGCCGTGGCGTGCTCGCCGGCGGTGACGGACGGCGCCCGGCCTCGGGGCCGTGGCGGGCGCATCCGCCGCGAGGATGTCACCGGCCAGCCGGTTCGCGCGGGTGCGACACGCCCGACCGCGTGGGTGGGCGGGCGCAGGTCCGCGGCTAACGGAAAGGCACGACCACTTGCCCACGATCCAGCAGCTGGTCCGTAAGGGCCGGCAGGCGAAGACGAGCAAGACGAATACGCCGGCGCTCAAGGGCTCGCCCCAGCGCCGGGGTGTCTGCACGCGCGTCTACACGACGACCCCGAAGAAGCCGAACTCCGCGCTTCGCAAGGTCGCGCGCGTCCGGCTGACCAGCGGCATCGAGGTCACGGCGTACATC
>JBHELW010000201.1:0-1114 GCA_046262915.1 Mycobacteriales bacterium
GCTGTGGTCGTTCCGTCGCGGCGAGACCGAGTACGGCGTCAAAGCGATCCCGGCCGGCGGCTTCGTCAAGATCGTCGGGATGACGCCGCTCGAGGAGGTCCCCCCGGGCGACGAGGACCGGGCGTTCTACCGGCAACCGGCACCGCAACGCGCGGTCGTGCTCGTCGCGGGATCGCTCACGCACTTCGTGCTCGCGTTCGTCCTCATCGTCATCACGCTGATGACGTTCGGTGAGCCGACGGACAAGGTCACAACGCAAGTTGCGCAGGTCTTTCCCTGCGTCGGGAAAGAAGCACCGGACGAGTGCACCGCGCGCGACGTGCCGGCACCCGCAAAACTCGCGGGTATCCGCAAGGGCGACCGCATCCTGGCTCTCGACGGGCGACCCGTGCACGACTGGACCGCCGACTTCAGCTCGCGGATCCGCGCGCACCCCGCTGGCCCCGCGCGCATCGATGTCGAGCGCGACGGCCGCCGGGTGAGCGTCCGGGTTGACGTGGTCCACATCGACCGCCCCGACCCGGACCATGCCGGCGTGACGCAGAACGTCGGCGCGATCGGGGTGCTGCCCCGCGAGGAGTTCCACCGCTACGGCGTCGGCCCCGCGCTGTGGCGCGGGATCACCGCGACCGGGTCGGTGTTCCGTCAGACCGCGTCGGCGCTGGTTGCCATCCCCAAGCGGGTGCCCGACCTGCTGCGGCCGGCCAAGCCCGACGTCATCGACCCCGGCCGCCCGATCAGCATCGTCGGTGCCGCCCGCGTGAGCGGGCAGGCCGTCGCGGCCGGAGCGATCGGCGGGTTCCTCGCGCTGATAGCCGGGCTCAACATCTTCGTCGGCTTCTTCAACCTGCTCCCGCTGCTTCCCCTGGACGGCGGGCACCTGGCGATCCTCGGCTACGAGAAGGCGCGGTCGGCCATTGCTCGCGCGCGTGGCCGCGCGGACCCCGGCCGCGTCGACCTGCAGAAGCTGATGCCCGCCGCCTACGTCGTCATCGTGCTGTTCGTCGGGCTCTCGATGCTGCTGCTCTACTCCGACATCGCGAACCCGTTCCCGAACCCATTCGGCACGGGGTGACAGCGTGACCGCCGTACCGCTGACGCTGCAGCCGCCCGC
>JBHELW010000202.1:0-1154 GCA_046262915.1 Mycobacteriales bacterium
TCCGGGGTGAGGTTGAAGCCGCGGAGCGCCGCGGCAGGGTCGGACTGAAGCTGGCGACGGAACGCTCCATCGCTGATCGCCCGCTGGATGACTGCTCCGAGATTCTTGCTGGCCATCGCCTTGTGCTCCTTCTTTCCCCGCTGATGCGGAACTGGAGCGATCGTGCGCCGGAGGCCAACGGGAGTCCATACGCGGCGACACCTCTGCTCGGTGATGCCGCTGACACTCGCCGGACGCGGAAAGCGGCCCCTTTCGGGGCCGCCTCCGCGGACGTAGAGGGTGCGCTGGGTTTACGAGCTCGTGTTGCCGCCGCCGCCGGTGTTGCCGAGTGCGTCGCCGTGGCCGCTGCCGTCGAGCATCTCGCGCTGCACGTCAGCGGAGTCGCTCGGGATGAAGCCGTGCGCCGAGTCGGTGCCCGCGTCGAGCCGGGCGTCGCCGCCGAGGAACTCGCCGGTCGGAGCGACCGCGTTCGCGTTGCCTTCGAACGGCGCGACGTCGTTGATCGGACGGATCGAGGTCGCATCGCCCGCGTCGGCCATGCGGCTCGAGACCGCGTAGTTGTCGTCAGCCGAGAGCATCGCGCCGCCAGCTGCGCCGGCGCCGCCATCGGTCGCGGCCGCGTTGACGTTGCCCTCGAACGGGGCGACGTCGTTGACCGCGCGGGTGTTGCCCGCGAAGTCGCCGGTGCTGACCGCGCCGCGGAGGTCCGCCGGTGCGTCGTCGTGGATCGCGCGGGTGCCGGCCGCCGTCGGGTCGGACACGGTGGCCCGAGAGTCGAACGGAGCCGAGTCGTTGACCGCGCGGGTGCCCGAGAAGTTGCCGGTCGTGAGCGCTTCGCGGGAGCCGCTCGTCGGGTCGCCGACGATGCCCTGGCGGGCGCCGCTGGTCGGGTCGCCGACGAGGCCCTCACGGGTGCCGGCGGTGTTGTCGTTCGCGACCGTGCTCGCCGTCCCGCCGACGCCGAGGTCGGAGGTCGTCGAACGCGTCGCGCCCATCAGCCCGCCGCTGACGGTGAAGGCCTTGCTCATCCGCTGGTCGACGCCGAGCGACATGAGCTTGCCGGAGTCGCCGCTGCGGATCGCAGCGACCTCGTCCGGGGTGAGGTTGAAGCCGCGGAGCGCCGCGGCAGGGTCGGACTGAAGCTGGCGACGGAA
>JBHELW010000203.1:0-9436 GCA_046262915.1 Mycobacteriales bacterium
GGGTGGACACGACCAGCTCGGCGGCGGCCAGCAGCAGCTCGAGGTCATCCCCGATGTCGGCGTCGACCTGCTTGCGCTCCGCGACCGTCTCGACGTCGTCCCGGTACTCGGGCTTGGCCTGGCCGTTCACGTGCTGCACCACCGCGGCCACCTCGGCCTCGGTCACCCACGCGCCCTGCACCCGGATCGACTTCGACGCGCCCATCGGCAGGAACAGCGCGTCGCCCTGGCCGATCAGCTTCTCGGCGCCCGGCTGGTCGAGGATGACCCTGGAGTCGGTCATGCTCGACACCGCGAACGCGAGGCGGCTGGGCACGTTCGCCTTGATCAGACCGGTGACGACATCCACCGACGGCCGCTGGGTGGCCAGGACCAGATGGATGCCGGATGCCCGGGCCAGCTGCGTGATGCGCACGATCGAGTCCTCCACGTCCCGCGGCGCGACCATCATGAGGTCGGCGAGCTCGTCGACGATGACGAGGATGTAGGGATACGGCGCGAACTCGCGCTCGCTGCCCGGCGGCGCCTTGACCGCGCCACTGCGCACGCGCGCGTTGAAGTCGTCGAGGTGCCTTACGCCGGCCGCCTGCAGGTCCTCGTAGCGCATCTCCATTTCGCGCACGACCCACTGCAACGCATCCGCCGCGCGCTTCGGGTTCGTGATGATCGGTGTGATCAGGTGCGGGACACCCGCGTAGTGGGTCAGCTCCACGCGCTTCGGATCGATCAGCACGAGTCGCACGTCGTCCGGCGTACCGCGGGTGAGCACCGACGTGACGAGCGCGTTGATGCACGTCGACTTGCCGGCCCCGGTCGCGCCCGCGATGAGCAGGTGCGGCATCTTCGTGAGGTCGACGACGACGTAGCCGCCTTCGATGTCCTTGCCCAGCCCGACGGACAACGGACGCACGTCCGACTTTGCCGGCTTGCTGCGCAGCACGTCGCCGAGGCTGACAAGCTCGCGGTCGCTGTTGGGGATCTCGACGCCGATCGCGCTCTTGCCCGGGATGGGGCTGAGGATGCGGACGTCGGCCGACTTCACGGCGTAGGCGATGTTGCGCGAGAGCTGCGTGATCCGCTCGACCTTTACTGCGGGACCGAGCTCGAGCTCGTAGCGCGTCACCGTCGGGCCGCGGGTGAACCCAGTGACCTGCGCGTCGATGTCGAACTGATCGAGGACTGCGGTAAGCGCGGTGATCACCGTGTCGTTCGCGGCACTGCGCGCCTTGGGTGGCGTGCCCTCCTTGAGCAGCGTCACGGGCGGCAGGACGTAGCCGCCGGTGCCGCTGGCAGACAGCGGCAGCTGTTCCGTCGCGCGGGGCGGCGTCGGGTGACCCGCGGGCGGCGCGAGCGTGAGGTCGATCGGCTCGGTCGGCATGTCGTCGTCGCGCGCCATCGCGCCCACGCGCCGGCGCGCCGCGCCGCGACGCAGCCGTGGGGTCGCGTCGTCCGTCTCGGTCGTCTCATCGGCGCCGGGCAGCCGTCCGCGGAACGCGCGGATCCGGTCGGGCACGGCGTGCAGCGGTGTCGACGTGACGACGAGGGCGCCGAACACGGCGACCAGCGCGAGGGCCGGGTAGGCGAGGTAGCCGCCGACCGCGGCCTGCATGGGTGACGCGCCAAGGAAGCCGAGGAGGCCGCCGGCGGCGCGCATCGCGGTCGCGCCGTCCGGAGGGACCGGGGTGCCGTGCGCGAGGTGGACCACCCCGAGCAGGCCGACGCTGAGTGCGAGCCAACCGATGACGAGTCGGCCGGCGTGGGTTTCCTCGGGTGGCCGCCGGAGCAGCCGCCACGCGAGGAAGGCGAGGAGCGGGGGAACGACGAGTGCTCCCAGACCGAACGTGCCGCGGAGCACGGCCGCGAGCACCCCACCGAGGAGCCCTGCACGATCGCCCCAGACCGCGAGGGCGCCCGTGAACGAGGCGAGCAGGGCGAGCAAACCCACCCCGTCGCGCTGATGGGCCGGGTCGAGGTCACGCGCGCCGCTACCGAGCGCGCGCGCCGCGGTGCCCGCGAGCCGCGACACGAGCATCCACACCGCGACGAGCACCAGCCAGCCCGCGCGCGCGAGACGGGGCAGCAGCGGCGCCGGTTGGCTGCTCGACCGCGCGCGTGGTCGCCGCGCTGGGGCGCGGCGCTGCGGGGCGCGACCGCGGGCCGCCGGGCGTCGCGCACCATGCGTAGCGGAACGTGCCGGCGCGCTGCGACGCGGCGGGGCCGCCGTACGAGGGGTCACGCCTGCGACGGTAGACGGATCACACCAGTCTCACAATCACCACGGGTAACAGATCGCCGTAACGGTCTGCGGACGTCCAGGCGCGATGATTCGGCCATGGCGGCAGAGGCATCCGCGCGGCGCGCTCTGGTGGCGTGGCTCGTCTGGGGGGTTGCCGTCGCCGTCGTCGTGTTGGCCCTGCTGGTGGAGGCGTTCGCCTCCCCCGATCGGCCGCCGCGGTTCGAGGGTGCGCCCTACATAGCGCCGAGCGTCCTCGCGACGCTGACGATCGGCACGCTCATCGCGGTCAAACGACCAGGAAACCGAATCGCGTGGCTCTTCCTGGCGTTCGCGCTGTGCAGTGTCGTGCAGCTCGCGTCGGGTGAATACGCGAACTACGCAGTGTTGCATCCGGCGCTCGCGGGGGCTGGCGGCGCCGGCGTGGTCGCTCAGACTGCAGTGGCCGGTGCGGTTGTTTCCTATCTGCTGATCCTGATGCTCTTCCCGACCGGGTTGTTGGCCTCTCGGCGATGGCAAGTCGCAGTCACCGTCGGAGTGGGCGCGTTCGTCGCTAACGGCGTAGGCACCCTTCTGCGCCCTGGGCCGCCCGAGCTGGCGCCCGTGGCCGACAATCCGTGGGCGAGCGCGTCGACGAAAGCCGCGTCCGACGTCGCGCTGGCGATCGCCAGCGTGCTGCTCGTCGCCACGTTTCTCGCGGCGTTGTTGTCGATGGCGGTGCGCTGGCGGCGCTCGCACGGCGTCGAACGGCAGCAGCTGAAGTGGGTTGTTTCCGCGGGCGCAGGCGCGATAAGTCTCATCGCGCTGAGTACTGCGCTGGTCCCGGACCTGGTCGAGGGCTGGTACGGCAACCTCATCTGGTCCGTTGGCCCGCTTGCCCTGCCGGTGGCGACCGGCATCGCAGTCCTTCGCTACCGGCTCTACGACATCGATCGTGTCATCAGCCGCACCGTCACCTATGCGATCGTCACGCTGCTTCTTGTGGTTCCTTATGTCGTCGTGGTGCCGCTGGTCACGCGCATCGTCGGCGGGTCCAGCGTTGCCGTCGCTGCGGCAACGCTCGCGGTCGCCGCGGCGTTCAACCCGCTGCGCCGCCGAGTCCAGGCACGTGTGGACCGACGCTTCAACCGCGCGCGCTACGACGCGGCGCGGACCGTGGAAGCTTTCAGGAACCGGCTGCGTGACGAGGTCGACCTCGAGCAGCTGACCAGCGACCTGCTTTCCGTCGTGACCCGAACGATGCAGCCGGCGCACGCCACGCTGTGGCTGCGCGAAGCCGCGGCCGCGCGATGATCGCGTCGCGCGGTCGGGCGGACGGATGGGCGCCTTGGACGGTACTCGTGATGTTCGTCGGCTCGGCGGTCGGCGCGCTCGTGTTCGGAACCGCGAACCATTCCGCCCGAACGGCACCGGCCAACCTGCCGATTCTCTTCGGCTTCACGGCACTCACCGTTGTGGGGTGCGTGTTGGTGATGCGTCTGCCACGCAACGTGGTCGGCTGGCTGTTGGCCGTCTCGGGCCTCGCTGCGGTGGGCGGGCTCGCGCTTGAGGAGTACGCGGCCTATGCGCTCGCCCGCAACCCGACGCCTGGCACAGCCGCGGCGTTCGCCACCCTGGTCGCGAACGCGTCGTGGTACCTCGCGCTGGGCGCGGTCCTGCTGCTGATCATCGTGTTCCCCACTGGGCGGCCACCCTCTCGTCGCTGGCGGCCGGTGCTGTGGTGCGCGGTGATATCGCTGACCCTGCTCATCAGCAGCTCTGCGCTACGACCCGGCCAGCTTGACCCGGAGACCCGGTACACGAACCCGCTCGGCGTCCCAGCATTGGCGGGAGCGACCCGCGCTGCGGAGAGCATCGCGACAGCGCTCGTCCTTGTCGCGACTTTCGGCGCCCTGCTCTCGATCGGTTTTCGCTTCGTCCGTGCCCGCGGCGTCGAGCGCCAGCAACTCAAGTGGTTCGCCGCGACGGCCGTATTTGCCGTCGTGGCGGTCGCGGCGAGCGATGTTCTCGGCGAACACCTCGGCGAACTCGTCGGCAACGTCACGATGGGCATCGGCTTGACTTCGCTGCCGATAGCGATCGCGACCGCGGTTCTGCGCTACCGGCTCTACGACATCGACCGCATCATCAGCCGCACCGTGACCTATGCGGTGGTCACGGTGTTGCTCGTCCTGCCTTACGTCGTCGTCGTACCGCTGGTCACGCGCATCGTGGGCGGGTCGAGCGTTGCCGTTGCTGCGGCGACCCTGGCCGTGGCTGCGGCGTTCAACCCCCTGCGCCGCCGGGTGCAAGGACGGGTCGACCGGCGCTTCAACCGCGCGCGCTACGACGCGGCGAGGACCGTCGAAGCTTTCAGCAGCCGGCTGCGCGACGAGGTCGACCTCGAGCAGCTGACCGGCGACCTGCTTTCCGTCGTCACCCGAACGATGCAGCCGGCGCACGCGTCGTTGTGGCTGCGCGAGGCGATGTGAGCAGCACCTTCGTGCGACGGTGGGCACCGCGCGTCGCGTGGGGCGCGGCCGCGGTGGCCATCGTCGGGCTGGTGTCCACCGTCGTCCTCACGCTGCGGTGGCCGGGCCGGGAAGGTGCGCTCGACGCGCTGTGGCCGCTGTCATGGCTTGGTCTCCCTCTTGTCGGCGCGGTCATCGCCTCGCGGCGTCCGGACTCGCGGATCGGCTGGCTGCTGGTCGGGCTGGGGTTCTGCTTTGGCTTCGGCCTCGGCTGCACGTCGTATGGCGAGATCGTGCTCGGTCAGCGCGTCGTCGACATGCCGGCCGCGAACTACGTCCTCTGGGCGGGCTCGGTGATGTTCGTCCCCGCCTTCGCACTGCTCATCCTGCTCGTCGTCTACTTCCCCGCAGACCGGCTGCCGTCGCGCCGGTGGCGCCTGCCGGCGGCGGGCGCGGTGGTTGTCGCCGCGCTCGACATGCTTGCGTGGGCCGTCCGCCCGCAGTTCATGGTGCTCGCAGGCACCGTCGCCGTCCGCAACCCGTTCGCCGTCAGCGGCTTCGGGCGGGCGGCCGAGACGGCCATCTCCGCGACGAGCCAGCTGCTCGCGATCTTCGGCGTGGTCGCCGCCGTGAACGTCGTCTGGCGCTTCGTCCGCGCCCGGGGCGAGCGACGGCTGCAGATGAAGTGGTTCGCGCTCGCTGTCGCGGCGTTTCCCGTCATGTTCGCGATTGCGGTCACCAGCGAGGCACTGATCGGGCAAACCATTTCTAACCAACTGGTGGTCTTCGCGTTCGTGCTCGGCTTCAACGGGCTCGCCGTCGCCATCGCGATCGCCGTCCTGCGCTACCGCCTCTACGACATCGACCGGGTGATCAGCCGCACGGTCGCATATGTCGCCGTGACCGCGATCGTTGTCGCGCCGTACCTGCTCGTCGTCTCCGTGGTCAGTCAGATCGCCAGCTCAGACATCGGCGTCGCGATCGGCACACTTGCGGCTGCCGCGGCCTTCAACCCGGTGCGCCATCGGGTCCAGGCGCGGGTCGACCGCCGGTTCAACCGCGCCCGCTACGACGCCACGCGCACCGTCGACGAGTTCAGCAGCCGGCTGCGCGACGAGGTCGACCTCGACGAGCTGACGCACGACCTGCTCGGCGTGGTGGCGCGGACGATGCAGCCGGCCCATGCGTCGCTTTGGTTGCGCGGCGCGGGCACGACATGACCGACCGAACCCTTGGGCGCCTCGCCTGGTTCGCACTCGCGCTCGCCGTCGTCTTGGACATCGCGGGGATCGCACTGGAGCTCTGGCATCGGCCGCCCGGCGTACACGGTCACGCCGTTGACCCGATGGTCTCGTTGTTCATCGTCGCGGCTGTCATCGGCGCCGTCGTCGCCTCCCGCCGCCCGCGGAACGCGGTCGGCTGGGTACTGCTGGCGATCGGCCTGACCTGGACGCTGGGGCAGTTCACCGCGGGGTACGCGTTCCACTCGCTCATCGCGTCGCCGCGATCGTTGCCCCGACCGGACGTGGTGCTGGCCGTGGATGCGTCCCTATGGGTGCCCGGGATCGGCCTGATAGGGACATTCCTGATCTTGCTGTTTCCCGACGGTCATCTGCCGACGCCGCGCTGGCGGTGGTGGGGCCGACTTTGCGGCGTCGCACCTGCGGTCCCTTTCGCAAGCTTCCTCGTGGTGCCAGGCGACTACGGCGACAGCGGGTACCCGCAGGTCCACAACCCGTTCGGCATCGCGGCGCTCAAGCCGTGGGTGCCGGTCCTGTTCGGGTTCATCGCGCTGATCCCGGTCGGGATCGTCGGGTGCGCGGTCAGCGTCGTGCAGCGGTTTCGACGATCGCGCGGCGCCGAACGCCAGCAGATCAAGTGGCTCGCTGCTGCCGGTGCCATCGTCGCGGTGCTCTACCTGCTCGTCATGGCGACCCGACCCGTCCTCTTCCTCATCGGGGCCGACACCGAGCCGAGCTGGATCGGCGCGTGGGAGACCATCGCGATCGCGCCGTTCATTCTCATCCCGACCGCGGTCGGCTTCGCGATGCTGCGCTATCGGTTGTACGACATCGATCGGATCATCAGCCGCACGGTCAGTTACGCAATCGTGACGTCGCTCCTGGCCCTGCCCTACTTCGTCGTCGTCCCGGTCGTGACTCGCGTGGTTGGCGGGTCCAGTCTCGCCGTTGCAGCAGCAACGCTGGCTGTCGCAGCGGCGTTCAATCCGCTGCGCCGGCGAGTTCAGGACCGCGTCGACCGACGCTTCAACCGCGCGCGCTACGACGCCGCACGCACTGTCGACTCGTTCAGCGCACGGCTGCGAGACGACGTGCAGTTGGAGTCGCTCACGGCTGATCTGCTCGACGTCGTCCATCGGACGGTGCAGCCGTCTTACGCGTCGTTGTGGCTGCGGAGCACGCCGTGACGTTCGCGACGCTCCGGCCCGCGGTGATCCCGATCGCGGTGTCACAGGTGGCGCTCGAGATCAGCGCCGCCGTAGCGACCGCGCGATCCGACGAGCCGATCGGCGTCGTCTTCTTCACATTGCTTCCATTACCGCTACTCGTCGTTGGGACGATCCTCGCGCGCCGGCGGCCCGACAACGCCGTCGGCTGGGGCTTTCTCGGCATGGGTGCGCTCCTGAGCATCTCGGCTTTGCAAGAGGGGCTGCTCAACCTGCACCACGACGGCGAGACCGTGCCCGGTCTCCCGGCGATCGTGCTGGTGGTGCACGTGCTGGGGGCGTTCGCAATCCTGCTGACGCTCGTCCCGAGCCTCTTTCCGGACGGCCGGCTGCCGGGGCGATTCTGGCGTGGCCTGTGGTGGGCGGCGCTGACTACGTCGCTAATCGGTGCCATCGGCGCGCTGAGCACCCCGCAGCTCGGGCTGACTGATGTGGGCATCCTCGTCTCTAATCCGGTGCATCCGCCGGCGTGGGTTGACCGCATCGACGTAGTGGCGCGCGCGGTCGAACCAATCATCGGCGTGATCGCCCTGTTGTCGGTACCAGTGGCACTCGTCGTCCGCTGGCGACGCGCCGATGCGCGGGAACGGACGCAGATCAAGGTCTTCGTCTACTTCGTTGCTGTCTACACGGCTGCCGGCGTCGTCGGATTTGCGACCCTGCGCGGCACGCCGCGCGAGGTGTTCTCCGACGCGTTCTTCATGTCCCTGTACGTCGCGTTCCCGACCGTCGTGGGAATCGCGATCCTTCGCCACGGGCTGTACGGCATCGACCGCATCATCAGCCGCACCGTGACCTACACGTTGATCACCGCGTTGCTTGTCGTGCCCTACGCGCTCGTCGTTCCGGTGATCACGCGCACCGTCAACTCCGACCTCGCGGTGGCGACGGCCACGTTGGCCGCGGCGGGCGCGTTCAACCCGCTGCGGCGTCGCGTCCAGGCCCGCGTTGACCGCCGCTTCAACAGAGCGCGATACGACGCAGCAAGCACGATCGATGACTTCGCGGCGCGACTGCGCAGCGAGGTTGACCTCGACGAGGTGACCCGCGACCTGCTGACCGTCGTCCGCCGGACTGTGCAGCCCTCTTACGCGTCGCTCTGGCTGCGCGCCACGCCCTAGCAGCTAGACCTCGATGACCACCGGAATGATCATCGGCCGACGACCGTAGCTGTCGCTGACCCACTTGCCGACCGTACGCCGGACCATCTGCTGCAGCGCGGTCGTGTCGGTCACGCCTTCGCGACCGGCGTTCTCGAGCGCCTCCTCGACGCGCTTGCGCGGTTCGTCGAAAGAGGTGGTCTGCTCGGTGAAACCGCGCGCGAAGAACTCGGGCCCGGCAGTGATCTTGCCCGTCACCGAGTCGCAGACAACGACAACGGTGATGAAGCCTTCGTCGCCGAGGATGCGCCGGTCCTTGAGTGACAGCTCGCTGAGATCGCCGACGACCAGCCCATCGACGTAGACATATCCGCACGGCACCGCGCCACTGACGCGCGCCTCGCCGTCGACGAGGTCCACGCAGACGCCGTCTTCGGCGATGACGACCTGCTGCGCCGACATCCCGGTGAGCTCCGCGAGTCGCGCATGCGCGCGTAGGTGGCGCCACTCGCCGTGGATGGGCATCAGGTGCCGCGGCTTCGTGGCGTTGAGCAGGTAGAGCAGCTCGCCCGCGGGCGCGTGCCCCGAGACGTGCACCATCGCGACGCCCTTGTGCAGCACCTCCGCGCCCCACCGCGTCAGCCCGTTGATGACGCGGTAGACCGCGTTCTCGTTGCCGGGGACCATCGAGGAGGCCAGCACCACTGTGTCCCCCGGCTCGATCCGGATCGGGTGGTCGCGGTTGGCCATCCGCGACAGCGCGGACAGTGGCTCCCCCTGGCTGCCCGTCGAGATGAGCACGACGCGGTCGTCGGGCAGCGTGTCGATGTCCTTCATGTCGACGACGAGGCCAGCGGGGATGCGCAAGTAGCCGAGGTCGCGCGCGACGCCCATGTTGCGGACCATCGATCGCCCGACGAACGCGACCTGGCGGCCGTGGGCGTGAGCCGCGTCGAGCACGTGCTGCACGCGATGCACGTGGCTCGCGAAGCACGCGACGATGATGCGCTTGCGCGCTTTCGCGAAGATGCCGTCGAGCACGTCGCCGACCTCGCGCTCGCTCGTCACGAACCCGGGGAGCTCGGCGTTGGTCGAGTCCGAGAGCAGCAGGTCGATGCCCTCGACCCCCAGCCGCGCGAAGCCGCCGAGGTCGGTGAGCCGCCCGTCGCTCGGGGTCTGGTCCATC
>JBHELW010000204.1:0-2437 GCA_046262915.1 Mycobacteriales bacterium
CCGCGGTTCCCCGAGATCGTCGGGTTCGACGAGACGGTGCTGCCGCAGCTCGAGCGCGCTCTGCTCGCCGGCCACGACGTCGTGCTGCTCGGCGAACGCGGCCAGGGCAAGACGCGCCTCATTCGCAGTCTCGTCTCGCTGCTCGACGAGTGGACGCCCGTCGTCGACGGCTGCGAGATCAACGACCACCCCGACGCGCCGGCCTGTGGCGGCTGCCGCGCGCGGCTGGAGACGCTCGGTGACGACCTCCCGGTCGGCTGGCGGCATCGCCGCGAGCGCTACGGCGAAAAGCTCGCGACCCCGGACACGTCGGTCGGCGACCTCATTGGCGACGTCGACCCGATGAAGGTCGCGGCCGGACGCACGCTCGGCGACCCGGAGACCGTGCACTACGGCTTGGTGCCGCGCACCAATCGCGGCATCTTCAGCGTCAACGAGCTGCCCGACCTCGCGGAGCGGATCCAGGTCGCCTTGCTCAACGTGCTGGAGGAACGCGACATCCAGGTGCGCGGCTACCAGCTGCGGCTGCCGCTCGACCTGCTGCTCGTCGCATCCGCGAACCCGGAGGACTACACCAACCGCGGCCGGATCATCACCCCGCTCAAGGACCGGTTCGGGGCCGAGATCCGCACGCACTATCCCCTGCGGCTGGACGACGAGCTCGCGCTGATCCGGCAAGAGGCGCACCTCGGCGCCGCATTGGTGCCCGAGCACTTGGTCGAGGTCATCGCGCGATTCACCCGTGCGGTGCGCGAGGCACCGCAGGTAGACGCGCGGTCCGGCGTATCGGCGCGCTTCGCGATCACGGGCACGGAGACACTCGCGGCCGCCGCGGTGCGTCGCGCGGCGCTGGCCGGCGAGGAGAACCCCGTCGCGCGGGTAGTCGACCTCGGCGCGGTGGTTCCGACGTGCCGGGGCAAGGTCGAGTTCGACCAACTCGAGGAAGGCCGCGAGGGCGAGATCCTGTCTCACCTGCTGCGTCGCGCGGTCGCCGACACCTACCGCGCGCGGCTGGCCGGCGCGGACCTGTCCGGCGTGCTGGCGCGGTTCGCCGACGACGCATCGGTCGAGACCGGCGAGCTCGTCCCCGCAGCCGAGCTGCTGCGCCGGGTCGGCCCGGTGCCCGGGCTAGCGAAGCTGCTCGAGCGGCTCGGCGACCGCGGCGCGGAGTCGCCAGGTCTCGCGGCTGCGGCCATCGAGTTCGCGATGGAGGGACTGCACCTGTCGAAGCGGCTCGCCAAGGACGAGCTGCCCGGGCGAACGGTCTACGGCGGGTAGCCGTGGCCTACCGCTACGGCGCGTGGCGCGGCGGTCCCGACCCGCTCGCGCCGCCGTTCGATGCACGGTCGCTGCTCGACGAGCTCGGCACGGACGTGCTCGACGGCGCGTCGCCGCGCGAAGCGTTGCGGGCGCTCTTGCGTCGCGGCAGCGGACGCATGCGCGGGCTCGACAGCCTGCGCCGTCAGGTGCGCGAGCGGATGCGGGAGACGCGCGACCGCGGCCGACTCGACGGCACGCTCGAAGAGGTGCGCCGGCTCCTCGACCGCGCGCTGGAGCTCGAGCGGCAGGCGCTCTTCCCGGACCCGAGCGATGCGGCACGGCTCGCCGAGTCGGAGCTGGACGGTGTACCGGCAGACACCGCCCGCGCGGTGCGACAGCTCGCCGACTATCCCTGGCGCTCGCCGGCGGCGGCGCAGGCCTATGCCGAGATTCGCGACCTGCTACGGCGCGAGGTGCTCGACGCGCAGTTCCACGGCCTGAAGGACATGCTGCGCAACGGCTCGGCGCAGGATGTGTCGCGCGTGCGCGACATGCTCGCCGACCTCAACGCGATGCTCGACGCCGATGCCGCGGGCGCGGACACCGCCGAGGCATTCCAGCAGTTCATGGACGACTACGGCGACCTCTTCCCCGAGGCGCCCGAGTCGCTCGAGGAGCTCGTCGATGTGCTGGCCCGCCGGGCGGCCGCAGCGAGCCGGTTGATGGCGTCGCTGACACCCGACCAGCGCGCGGAGCTGTCCTCACTGCTCGCCGCGGCACTGGACGACGCGGATCTCCGGCTCGAGATGGACCGGCTGGCGGCGGCACTGCGCGGCCGCCGGCCCGACCTCGGGTGGGACGCGCGGGAGCGCATGACGGGCGACGAGCCGCTCGGCGTAGGCGATGCGACGACCGCGCTCGCCGACCTTGCCGACCTCGGCGACCTCGACGCCGCGCTCCGCCAGGACTACGCCGGGGCGTCGCTGGAAGACGTCGACGCCGACGCACTGGCACGCGCGGTCGGCCAGCGCGCGGTAGACGACCTCGGCGCGTTGCGCGCCGTCGAGCGCGAGCTCGCGGAGCAGGGCTACCTCGCGCGCAATGCCGGCGAGCTGGAGCTGACCCCGAAGGCGGTACGACGGCTCGGCAGCAGCGCGCTGGCGCGGATCTTCGGGTC
>JBHELW010000205.1:0-1277 GCA_046262915.1 Mycobacteriales bacterium
ACGCTGCGCTGCGGCGGCGCGTGGATGAGCCACAGGTCCACCTGGTCTACGCCGAGGGCCTCCAGGCTCTGCTGCAGCGTGTCGCGCGGCGCGCCCGCCCGGCTCGGTGGCAGCTTCGTCGTCAGGAAGATCTCGTCGCGCACGACGCCCGACTCGGCGATCGCGGCGCCGAGCTCCGCTTCGTTGCGGTACATCGTCGCCGTGTCCAGGTGGCGGTAGCCCGCGTCGAGCGCCCAGCCGACGGCTTGTCGCGCCTCGCCGCCCGTCATCTGCCACGTGCCGAACCCGAGCAGCGGCATCTGTCCACCGGCCGGGAGTGGCAGCGCGCGCTGGAAAACGTCGTTGGTCGTCATGTCGCCATCATCGCGCGACGTCGGCAGGCAGTCTGCGGCTACCAGCTGCCGCCTCCGCCGCCTCCGCCGCCGCCGCCTGCCCCGCCACCGCCGCCGAGGCCGCTCGAGGACGGCGACGACGCGATCGTCCCGGAGGTCGCGACGGAGAAGTCCGACATGGAGTCGGCGAAGTGGCCGGCGTTCCATCCTCCAGAGCCGCCGTAGAAATAGAGGTCTTGCTCACGGCCGGCACCGAGGTCGGCGAAAGCGCGCGCCCAGCGCTTCGTCTCGCCGAGCACGACGGCGTAGGGCAGGTAGCGCGCGAAGATCCCGGCGTTCTCCTCGAAGCGCAGCTGGCCGGCCTCGGCGGTGTGCAGGTAGCGCCGGAAACCGAGCGCGCGGGCCAGCGCGGCCGAGCCGGCGGCGGTGTGGGACGGCATCCGCCGATGGACCGCGAGCAGGAGCAGGCCGCAGACCACGAGCGGGACGCCGACCAAACCGAGGTGCGTGCGCTGCGCGAGCTGGTAAGTCACGAACCCGCCGACGCCGGTCACGACCACACCGACGGTGAACCAGCGACCGCGCACCTGGTCGGGCCGCCGGGTGAACCAGCGCTGCGCAACGACCTCGTCGTACAGCTTGTCCTGGATGCGCTTGAGGTCGGTGAAGAAGTGGGCCTTGAGGTCCGACAGCGCGACGATCGGCCCGTCGTCGAAGAGCGCGTCGAGCAGCATCTGCTCCCAGTCGGCGAGCGCGTCGGCGGGCGCCGGGTCGAGCCGCGTCAGCGACCAGTCGTGTCGCGATAGGAACCACTTGCGCGGCTTCTCGTCGATGCGCAGATGCCGGCGCACGGCGAGGTCGACGATCGTCGCGGTCACGTCGAGCGCGTCGGCCGACTCGTCGAGGAGCACGCCCATCATTGCGGGCCGCATGTCCGGCGGCGCG
>JBHELW010000206.1:0-4594 GCA_046262915.1 Mycobacteriales bacterium
ACCGGCTGCTCGGCCTGCAGCAGGTAGGCGTTGATCGGCAGCGCGCCGAGGCCGGGGATGGGCGCGACGTCGGTGAACGCGACGACGTCAGGCGCGGGACGTGAAACACGCATGGCGATGCTCCTGGTCACTCGGCGGGAGAGGCGGATGCAAACAGCTCGAGCTGGATGTTGTCGGGGTCGCGGAAGACGAGGACGGACCCGTAGGGCTCGTCCGCGATCGCCGACTGGGTGAGCGGACGATTTGCTACGTCGGCGCGCACCACGCCATTGGCCTCGAGGTGCGACTGCCAGGCGACGAGATCCTCGCGGGTCGCGACGCCGAGGCCGACGTGATCGAGCCCCGTGCGCGACTCGAGGAATGTCTCGCCGGTGCTGGCGTCGTGGCGGTGCAGCACGATGGCGAGCTCGAACGCGTCGTCGGCGAGCAGGCGACCGGTACCACCCTCGTGCGGCAGCTCCATGCGCTCCTTGATGCCGAACACTTGCTGGTACCACGCGATGCTCGCGTCGATGTCGCGCACGGTCAGTGCGACATGGTTGATGCGGGCGGCCAAGACCGTCATTTGTCCCCCTTCTTCGTGCGCCGGCTCCGTGCCGGCGCCTTGCGTCGCTTGTGGTTCTCGGTGATGCGGTACACGAGCATGTCGACGGCGTCATCGAGCAAGCGCACCCAGCGGTCGCCGCCGGGGTCGTTCGAGATCTGCTGGTTGATCAGGCCCGTGGTCACTGCGGTGATGAGGTCGCGGTCCTCCTGCTCCAACGCGACCAGCGACTCGAATACCTCGAAGCTCTCGGCGTAGGCCTGCTGCGAGACGGCGTAGGACTCGCGCGAGGGCTCGAAGCCCGGGATGGGCCGCTGCGCCATGAGCTGGTAGCGAACCGGGTCGGCGAGCGAGAAGCGCATGTAGCGCCCGATCGAGGCACGCAGCGCCGCGCGCAAGTCGGGTGCGGGTTGCGCCGGCTCGAAGGCCAGCACCTCCCGCCAGGCATCGGCGAACATCGCGTCGTAGAGCGCGTGCTTGGAGTCGAAGTAGGAGTAGAGCGACGGCGCGGCCATGCCGAGCTTGCGCCCGAGGTCGCGGAGCGACAGCCCGGCGAGCCCGTTCTCCCGCGCGAGCTCCCAGGCGGCTTCCAGGATGTCGGCGGACGCCGCCGCACGGCGCTTCGCGCGCCAATCAGGGAGCGCTTCTTCTAACACCGTTCGGAATCTGCCACGCACGTTCGATCCTGTCAAGACGCGAGCCGCAAGGCAGGATCTCGCTGTGAGTGCGACCGCCGGCGAGCTGCTCGACCAGGGACGAGCGGCGCTGCGTTCGGGTGATGCCGCCGGCGCGCGGGCTGCGCTGGAGCGCGCGATGGCCGAGGCACCGTCCGGGGACGCCGTCGAGGGGCTCGCGCGTGCGGCGTACCTCGAGCTGGACTTTGCGCGCGGCGTTACCGACTGGGAGCGCGCGTACGCGATGCATCGCGACGCCAACGACACGGTCGGCGCCGTCCGCGTCGCGCGCACGCTCGCCTATCTCTACGGCGCCGTGCTCGGGGACGCGGCGGTAATGAGCGGATGGATGGCACGCGCGCAGACACTTCTCGGCGATGACGACCAGTCGCGCGAGGCGGGCTGGGTGCTGCTCAACCGCGGCATGTTCGCCAACGAGCGCGTCCGGCGCGAGGAGCTGTTCCGCGCCGCGCTCGCGCTCGGGCGCCGTGAGGGCGACACCGATCTCGAGTTCGTGTCGCTCGCCTACCTCGGTGCCAACCTCGTGCACTCCGACCGCACCGAGGAGGGGATGCTGCTCCTCGACGAGGCACTGGCCGCCGTAGCGGGTCGCGAGGTCGACGACTTCTCGGTGCTCGAGGAGATCTTCTGCCAGCTCTTCTCGGCCTGCGAGCATGCGCACGACGTCGCGCGCGCTGACCAGTGGATCCGCATCGGCGAGGCGATCGCCGAGCGGCGGCAACTGCCGGCGGTGTCGGCGTTCTGCCGGACGCACTACGGCGGGATCCTCACTGCCGCCGGTCGCTGGCCCGAAGCGGACGCGGCGCTCACCGACGCGGTCCGGCTTTGGGGCCTCGGCTACCGCTCGCTGCGCAGCGGTGCGCTGATCCGGCTAGCCGACCTGCGGGTGCGGCAGGGACGGTTCGAGGAGGCCGAGCAGCTGCTCGAGGGGCTCGACGCCTACGCCGAGGCGGCGCGTCCGCTCGCCGCGATCCGTCTCGTCCGTGGCGACTGGGCGCTCGCGTGCGATGTCCTGGAACGGGCGCTGGCCCAAGTCGACCCGGTCGGCGCCGCGGCCGCACACCTGCTGGCGTTGCTCGTCGACGTGCACCTCGCCGCGAGTGAGTTCGAGGAAGCGAAGACCGCCGCTGACCAGCTCGTGGCCTGCGCGTCCCGGACCCCCAGCGACTATCTGCGCGCGGCCGCCGCGCTGGCCCGCGGCCGGGTGTGTCTCGCGACCGGCACGGGCGATGCGCAGGCCTGCCTGCGCGAGGCGCTGGCCGGCTTCGACCGGGCCCAGATGCCGATGGAGCTGGCGAGCGCGCGGCTCGAGCTCGCGGCCGCGCTGGTCACCGACCGTCCCGAAGTCGCGCTGGCCGAGGCGCGCGCCGCGCTGGAGGCGTTCGAGCGGCTACAGGCGGCGCGGCACGCGGATGCCGCCGCGGCGATGCTGCGCTCACTCGGCGCCCGCGGGCCGTCGGGGCCGCGCACTTCCGGCGTACTCACCAAGCGCGAAGCCGAGGTCCTCGACCTGATCGGGCACGGGTTGTCCAACCCGGAGATCTCCGACCGCCTCTACATCAGCCGCAAGACCGTGGAGCACCACGTCGGCAACGTGCTCGCCAAGCTCGGGCTGCGCAGCCGCGGGGAAGCAGCAGCGTTCGCCGTACGGCAGAAACCAGGGGCGGAATAGGGGAACTCCCCGATCCTTCGCCGGCGGCGGGCGGCGCATCGTGACGCCACACGCCGAGGCGAGGAGACGTCATGACCAGCCAGTACGACGCGATCGTGGTGGGGGCGCGCTGCGCCGGATCACCGACGGCCATGCTGCTCGCCCGCAAGGGCTACCGGGTGCTCGCCGTCGACCACGCCACGTTTCCGAGCGACTCGTTCTCGACGCACGTCATCCACGCGTCCGGGGTGGCCGCGCTGAAGCGCTGGGGGCTGCTCGACGAGATTGCCAAGACCGGCTGCCCGCCGTTCGACCTGCACTCCTTCGACTTCGGGCCGTTCGCGCTCACCGGGACACCGCGGCCGGTGGAGGGCAACTCGACGGGGTACGCCCCGCGGCGCATCGTGCTCGACAAGATCCTGGTCGACGCGGCCGCGCGGGCGGGTGCGGAAGTGCGCGAGCGCTTCAGCGTCGAGGACGTGCTGATGGAGGACGGCGTGGTCGTCGGCATCCGCGGCCATGACGAGGGCGGTCAGACCGTCGAGGAGCGCGCGCCGGTGGTCATCGGGGCCGACGGGCGGCACTCGCTCGTTGCCAAGGCGGTCGACGCACCGCAGTACCACGACAAGCCGATGCTGCAGTGGAGCTACTTCTCCTACTGGAGCGGCCTGCCAATGAGCGGCATGGAGATCTACATCCGGCCGGATCGCGGATGGGCCGCGGTGCCGACCAACGACGGGCTGACGATGCTCGTCATTGGCTGGCCCTACGCCGAGGCCAAGGCCTACAAGGCCGACATCGAGGGCAACTACCTCAAGACCCTCGAGCTCGCGCCGGAACTCGCGGAGCGCGTACGCGCAGCCAAGCGCGAGGAGCGCTTCGTCGGCGGCGCGGTACCCAACTTCTTCCGCAAGCCCTACGGTCCCGGCTGGGCGCTGGTCGGCGACGCGGGCTACAACAAGGACCCGATCACCGCGCAGGGGATCAGCGATGCGTTCCGGGACGCCGAGCTCTGCGCGACGGCGCTGGATGAGACGTTCACCGGTGCGCGGAGCTTCGACGACGCGATGAGCGACTACCAGCTCACCCGCGACACCGAGGTGCTCCCGATGTACGAGTTCACGACGCAGATCGCCACGCTGGAGCCGCCGCCCCCGGAGACGCAGCAGCTGATCGGCGCGATGGTGGGCAACCAGGAGGCGATGGACGGCTTCGTCAGCGTCAACGCCGGCACGATGTCGCCCGCCGAGTTCTTCCAGCCGGACAACATCGGCCGGATCATGGGCGCGGCTGCCGCGCGCTAGAGCAGCTCCGCGATCAGCGCCGCCGCCTTGCGCGCCCCGTCCGTCTCCACCGGGCGGTAGGCCACCTCGCGGCCGATCTCGGCGGCGATCGCGTCGGCGATCACCTCCGGCGTGGCGGACTCGAAGTGCATGCAGCGGCCGGCGCCGTAGCGGCCGAGGCGGTGGCGGACGTGGAAGTTCTGCTCGAAGTGGTGCCGCAGCGGGAAGTAGATGAAGGGGCGCTGGTTCGCCGTCAGCTCCATCGTGGTGCTCAGCCCACCCTGGACAATCGCCAGGTCGCATGCCGCGAGGTGGCGGTGGAGGTCGTGTACGTACGGGCGGATCTCGAGCCCGTCCGCCGCCGGTAGCGTCGAAGGGTCGATGCGCGGCCCGGCGACGGCGACCATTCGCAGGTCGGGGA